>JALZND010000442.1 GCA_030857845.1 Bacteroidota bacterium
ACAAAGTAACCTTCGAATACATCGTATTTAGGAATTTTAACGATACCCTTCAGGATGCAGAAGAACTTTACCAATTTACCAAACATGTGCCAAGCAAAGTAAACATTATAGAATACAACCCCATTTTCGAAGCTGATTTTACCAATACCGATCAAGATAAACTCACAAAATTTGCTCACTACCTGGAGAAAAAAGGGGTTACCGTAATGGTGCGGAGAAGCAGGGGAAAAGATATTGATGCGGCATGCGGACAGCTTGCCAATAAATCCATATAAGAATCAATTTGCACCTCTTTGAAATAATAATTAAAGTCTCGCACAAAGCTTAAAATTGATTGGGTCGGACATAAAATAAAAATTAGCAAATGGATTTCTATTTAATGTTTCCTATTGTAACCCTGAAGGGTCAAATACTTATTATTAGCCCTGTGTTTCAACACAGGGTCAATAATATAAAAGGCGGGAAATTTGACCGTTTATCTGCCCTTTAAAGCAGAAAAAGTGACGAAACATCATCTGCGAAACTTTAGATAATAATTTAAAGCGATAAAATATTCAGCGCTATTTTTAATTTTCAACATAATTAAAATCAAAGAATTAATCCGCTTTCCAAATTCCATAAGATTTCACAGCTTTTACTTTTTTCTAAAAATTTATCTTAAATTTAATTATGGATGATGAGTTAGCTGATTTTAAATTCAACCTTACCAAGGATTATGCAAAATTTTTACTTACTCAAAAGTTTGATGAAGCATGCCTTGAATATCATAGCATTTCCGAAAAAATTAATGTCCCACTAATTAACTTACTATATAACAATAAGGAAGATCAAGCTCATTGGATATCATACACATTAAACTCCTTTCTTCAACAAATAATTGACGACACTTCATTAATTTACTCAATCAACTTCTTAAAAAAATGGAAAAGTGAAGCATTCCGTAGAATGGTCAAAGATAAAGTAGATGGCTATGATTTCACTTTAATATACAACATCCAAAAGCAGCTTATCAGAAAGTTGCTCCCCTCCTACTCAAGTGACTGCATTGTAATCCTATCAATCATCGATGAAATAGAAAAATTTTTCAACATCCTGGAAAGGTATACTTCTAAAATTGTTTCAGAATTAAAAAGTGAAATATATGAAGCTAAAAATAATTACCTAAGCTCCATTATCAACAATAGCATTGACGGGACCTTGGTGGTTGACAAAGAGCTGCGGATAATTGAATGGAATACTGTACTCGAGCATCATCATGGAATAAAAAAGAAGGATATAATTTATAAGAAGATTTTTGAAGTACTGCCAGAATATAAAAATTCAGAAGAGGCAAAATATTTGGATAAAATACTTAATGGGGAAAAGGTATTTTTGACAAACAGGCCATATCTAACAAAAAATCATGGATGGTATGAAGTTTTTATGGCCCCACTTTACAAGGGAAATGAAGTATCGGGCATTTTTAGCGTTTTTAGGGATATAACAAAAAGAAAAGAAAATGAAGAAATGCTTATCCAAAAGCAGCAGGAACTGGAAGAAACCTATAATGAATTAAAGGCAAAAGCCAAGACAATTGAACTTTCCAATAAAGACCTTGAAAATAATTATTCTTTACTAAAAAGCGCACAAGAAGCGTTGAAAGAAAAAGAAGCGCACCTTATTGAAGCACAAGCTGTGGCCAATCTGGGCAGCTGGGAATATGATATTGAAAATAATAAGATCTATTGGACCGATGAACTAAAGAGGATTTACGGATATCAGCCCAATGATAAAACTTTTAATTATGAAAAGTATCTTGATTTACTTCACCCTGATGACAGGGAACTAATTAAACAGAAAGTAGATAAAATATTTCAGGACCACAAACCATATTCCCTGGAACATAAAATCATCAAAAAAAACGGTGAGGTGCGTTGGCTGCTGGCTCATGCACATACCGTTGTTTGTGATAATAAAGTAATTAAGCTTAAAGGTACTGCACTAGATATTACTGAAAGAAAAAGGACAGAAGAAAAGCTTGTGGAGGAACAGCATTTTATAAAGAAAATAGCCGATACCACACCTAATATCATTACGGTAATTGACCTGGAAAAAGAGGAAAATATTTACCACAATAAAGAAATATATACTTTATTAGGATATTCAAAAGATGAAATAAATAAAATTAAAAAAAATAAAAACTACTTAAAAGATTTAATACATCCCGAAGATCTGGATAAATTCGCTGGTTTTCTCGAAGAATTTAAACAATATACTGGTACTGCCACTAAAGAACTAGAATATCGGTTACGACATAAAATGGGCAGGCACAGGTGGGTATTTGGAAAATATAATATATTTAAAAAGTCTTTGTCAGGATTTCCCGTTCAAATCATAGGCATTTCTATGGACATTACCGAAAAAAAAGAAGCTGAAATAAAACTTCTGGAAAGGGAAATGAAGCTAAAGGAATCGCAAAGCCTAGCAAAAATTGGGCATTGGGAACTTGATATAAAAAGTGGACGGATTTATTGGAGTGATGGGCTTTATGAAATATATGGGATTCCATATGGTACAGCTTTAACACTGGACAAAGTGAAAACCAATATCCTGAAAAGTGATTATGATAGTCTGGTAAATGAAATAAAAAATTCATCCAACCAAAATATTTCATACCAAATTGAATACAGGATCAAACATCCTGTATCTGGGATCAGGACCCTTTTTTCCAGAGGGCAACCTGTTGTAGACGAACTTGGACAGGTTGTCAAATTTAAAGGGATCACTCAAGACATCTCCGAAAGAAAAAAAACAGAAAGTGAGCTGCAGGAAAGCCAAAAATTTATTCAGGCCATAACGGACTCTGTCCCCAATATGATATTCGTATTTGATGTCATAAATGAAAAAGCCTTGTATTCCAACCGTGCCCTTTCCGCTTCTCTTGGTTATACCCAAATGGAAACCAAGGCAATGGGCAGAAACCTCTTAAAAAACCTGGTGCATCCTGACGATTATAAAGGCATTCTTGAAAGGAACAAAAAGGTAAAAGCATCTGAAGGCAATGAATCTTTTGAAGTATATTATAAAATAAAACATGCCAATGGTGAATGGCGATGGCTAAGGTCTTTAAGTAATATTTTTAAATACAATAACCAAGGCAAACCCTGGCAGATATTGGGGGTGATTGAAGATGTCACTGATAAAAAATTAGCTGATGAAAAGTTACAGCAAGCATACCAGGAAATGCAGCATATGAACCTGGAACTTGCTAAAACCCAGAAACAATTAAAAAAAATAAATAATGAGTTGGAACAGCGGGTAGAACAC
>JALZND010000443.1:0-1043 GCA_030857845.1 Bacteroidota bacterium
CAATAGATCCAGCTCTTTTTTTATAAAACCTTCTTTTTGTAGTGCAGGAATGAATTCTTCATATAATAAAGTAAAAGGCCTGAATATGCCACCATCCTCCTCCCCTACATGATACCACCCTGCATCATGTGAAATAAGCACTTTATCCAGCAGGTTTTTAGCTTTCATTGATTTAACAAATTTTAAATGTTCGTCAAAACTATCAGGACTGATTCCATCGAATTCTACCCAGGCACCCATCCTGCCTATTTTTTCATGTAGTGCCATATCTTTTTCATTCTGTGCATGTACCCACCTGAAAGCTTCAGGAGAAACCCCCTTATTTTTTAAAATTTCAATTTCTTCCATTGCCGCGGCCCCATCTCCAGTATGGGCAGATATGGTCAATCCAGTTTCAAGATGAGTAAGGGCAGCAGCTTCGATTAGCTTTTTAATAATATCTGTAAGTGGTCCGTTGTCTACGCCTGTTTTAATAAAACCAGGATATATACCAGTCCCTTCAATGCCTTCTTTTCTTTCTTTGATCCATTTTTGCGCAATTTGTGAAGCCTTTTCTTCGAATACATGTTGGGGTAAATATTTTCCCTTCACGGCACCATAAAAGCCTGTATTTGTTATTATCTGAAGGCCACTAGCCTCAGAAAGCCTTTGAAGCAATTTAACATCCCTTCCCAGGTAAGCGGGTGTACATTCTATTATCGTTCTACATCCTAGTTTTTTTATTTCCATTAGGTGGGGAAAGGCTTTTGTAAAAGCTTCATCAACATTATACCTTTTAGGATTCACCTGATCAGCGCCAATAAAATCAACAAGAATATGTTCATGAACAAGAGTAGAACCCAGATCATTGGGGGAGATGTTGCCGGTTACCGTAGTGATATTTCTTTCCTGTATTTTAGATAATGATTCGAAGGAAGGTAGAATAAATATACCTGAAATTGCAACAGCATCATTTAGAAATTTTCTTCTTTTCATTTCTTATTTATTAGACGATAAAAAATTTTAGCCCTAATCAAGAGCAGCTGGCTTATTCATTACTCAAG
>JALZND010000443.1:1053-3289 GCA_030857845.1 Bacteroidota bacterium
AATAGTACAAATTAAATAAAAAAAATATGTAATTGTTTAAATATTCAAATCAATAGTATTATTTAGTACCGGATCGAAAGGCGATGGAATTTACATGAGTACAGCAAATGACAATAATTCTTTAAAAAATAAGATCGGGCTTGTTCTGGGACCCTTACTATTTATCATAATTTTATTAATGCCCATACCTGTTGGGATGTCTTCGCAAGCGCAGGCTGTTTTAGCAGGAACTTGTTGGGTTGCCATTTGGTGGATTACTGAAGCTGCCCCTATTCCTGTTACATCCCTGCTTCCCATAATAATTTTTCCCTTAACAGGTGCATTACCTTTAATGTCGACCACTGAAGCTTATGGAAATCCAATAGTATTTCTATACCTGGGAGGCTTTGTAATTGCCCTGGCTATGGAAAAATGGAATCTTCATAAAAGAATTGCCTTAAATATTGTCCATGCGATAGGTACAAATCAAAAAAGAATTGTACTGGGATTTATGATAGCCACAGCCTTTTTATCTATGTGGATATCAAATTCTGCTACCGCGATGATGATGCTTCCCATAGGAGTGGCCATTATAATGCAGATATCTTCAATATCAGAAGCAGATAATCCACAGTTTACAGGTAATTTTGGAATTGCCTTAATGTTATCGATTGCCTATTCAGCATCTATAGGTGGCATGGCAACCTTAGTAGGAACGCCCACAAATGCTGTTCTTGTAGCTATTATCAATCAACTTTACAATATTAAAATTTCATTTGCCATCTGGATGCTTTTTGCATTTCCTTTGGTAGTATTTCTTTTAATTTTATGTTGGTATTACCTGGTTCGTGTAGCTTTTCCTTTACAGGAAATAAATAATAAAGTAGGCCAGGAAGAAATTGAACGACAGGCAGATTCTTTACCTCAATTCAGCTGGGAAGAAAAATGTGTTATGGCCGTGTTTTCTCTTACTGCCTTTTTATGGATCACTCGTTCATTTTTATTAGATAATATACTAAGTGGACTTGATGATAGCATCATTGCCATTTTTGGAGCAGTAATTTTATTTTTAATACCTGCAAAAAATGAAAAAGGTTTTATCCTGGAATGGGAGGCTTCAAGAAAGCTTCCCTGGGGATTGTTGCTTTTATTTGGTGGAGGACTGGCAATAGCTTCAGGATTTAAATCATCTGGCCTTGCCACATGGATTGGTATACAAATGAATTTGATACAAGGAATGGATTTGTTTATAATCCTTGTAATATTGGTGGCACTGGTAAATTTTCTAACAGAAATTACCTCCAATGTTGCTACAGCAACCATGATGCTTCCAATTCTGGCATCCATTGCTACCGCAATTGGAATTCATCCCTTCGGACCTATGGTAGCAGCTTGTCTGGCAGCTTCCTGTGCTTTTATGCTTCCTGTAGCCACGCCACCCAATGCAGTGGTATTTGGCTCCGGTTACATAAAGATGCGTGATATGGTGAAAGCAGGCTTCTGGCTCAACTTCATTTCAATCATTATCATCACCCTGTATGTGTATTATTTAATGCCCTTGATATGGGATATTGACTTATTCAGCATTCCGGATTTTGTCAGAGAAAGTATAAGATAACAGAGAATTATTGTTGAGAAAAAACTCTTTTTAAAATTTCTGTAGTCCTTGCTGCCGGATTTTCCCTAATGTTTGCTTCTTCCTGGGCTACCAGGAAAAATAATCCTTCCAGGGCTCTATCTGTTGCAAAAGCATTCAGGTCTTCATTAATTTTTTGCACTCCCGGTATCCGGTTATAAGTAGATACCAGATCTTTATAATAGCGTGTCGCATTGACCTGATCAAGTGCTGATTGAATTATGGGGCTAAACTTCTCTTCAAGCTGGCTGGAAGTTGTTCTTTTTAAATATACTGTGGCTGCATTGTTTTCACCTTTTAAGATACTCCAGGCATCATCAATAGTCATAGACCTAATTGCACTTAAAAATACAGGTTTAGCTTCTGCTGCCGCCTGTTCGGCACCTCTGTTTAATGTGGTTATGAAACGATCAACTTCTTTTCCCATTCCGATCTGGCGCAGCCTCGATTCAACTTTCTGTATTTCCGGTGGTAAAGGGATCCTTATATTTGGATTCCCCAGGAAACCATCAACTTTTGATGCCGCGTCAGCGCCCTGAGAAATTCCTTTTGATAATGCTTCTTTTAACCCTTGGGCAACATCCTGTGTTGTCAATGTAGGATTCAGAACATCTCCTATAG
>JALZND010000444.1 GCA_030857845.1 Bacteroidota bacterium
GATATAGTCTATGAAGAGGAAAGCTTTAATGTTACTTGTAGAGATGGAAAAGTAATACCTGCAAAAATTGTAATAGGTTCTTATGGAAAAAGATCAGGCCTTGATAAAATTTTAAACAGGCAGTTCTTCTTTAAAAGATCGCCTTACCTCGGAGTAAAATATCATGTAAGAATGGATTTTCCACGTGATTTAGTTTCTTTACATAATTTTAAAGGTGGATATTGTGGCCTTGCCGCTATTGAAGGGGGCAAAACAAACCTTTGCTACCTAAGCGAAACAAAAAATTTAAAAACATATGGAAATATAAAAACGATGGAAGAAGAGCTCCTTTGTAAAAATCCATTTTTAAAAGAAACTTTTTCTAACTGCGAATTTATTTCTGAAAAGCCGGAAGTTATAAATGAAATTTCCTTTGATCCCAAATCTACAGTAGAACAACATGTTTTAATGTCAGGTGATGCTGCAGGTTTAATAAGCCCATTATGTGGAAATGGTATGGCTATGGCAATACATTCCGCAAAAATCCTTTCTCAATTGATTATAAGATTCTATAAAACTAGAAATTTTAACAGGGAAGCTTTAGAAAAGGCATATACTAAAGAATGGTCTTCATATTTTGCCTGGAGGTTGTGGGTGGGAAGGAATACGCAAAAATTATTTGGAGCTTCTTTAAGCTCAACGGCCTTAGTAGAAATATCCAAAAAATATCCTCCTGTTACTCGCTGGATTATTAAACAAACCCATGGAAGATCTTTTTAAGAAACCCCTTAAATATTAAAACCATTCTGTTGTAAAAAGAACAAGTATGATGAAGAAAAAACTATTGAGGCAAATTGCAGATATGGTATTCAACATCATTGTAGATCGATAATTAGCAGAAGAAGGATTTTTATTAACCTTAAAATACCAATACACAAAATAAACTATCATCGGTATTATAAAAATCTGAAATAAAAGTGCCGTATTTTCAGAATAATAATGGGAATAAAACCAGAGGAAGCTGATGTCTGCCAATAAAAAAACTACACCGGTAAAGTAAAAGGTGCCTAATATCCCTAATTTAATACTCATTGTCCTGTCTCCCCTATTATAATCTTCTTCATGCTGATATATTTGGGTCATAGGATAGGAACCCCATAATAAAATAGAACTTAATAATGCAGCTATATATACTTCAATACCTTTTATTTCATTTATATATATATTGTTAATGCCTATATATACCATTAAAAAAGTAAAGAAACCTTGAAAAAATCCGGCCATGAACCATCCTGTTAAAGCCATTTTCTTTAGCCGGATGTCCGGATGGCTGTATGCTTTTGAAATTAGCCCATAGATGAAAAGCATTAATACAAAGTGCCAGTTAATTAATAATCCCAGGGTTAATGCTACAAAGTCAAAAAATAAAGAAACATAATATAACTCTATAGAAACAGCCGGAGGTTTTTCCAGTCCTCCTATGCTACCTTTATCATTATCAAAATAACTATTAAAGCCATTACTTGCCGGGTACAGGAAAAAATGCAGAATTATCAAAACCAACAATAAATGATAAGAACTGGCATGAGGAGACATGCTCGCTGCAAATAAAGAAACCGGCAGCAGAAAAAATGAAAAGGGAATTCGTAAATGAAGCCAGGTTGATTTTTTAATCATTTAAACAAGTTACACCTTTTTTGATTATATAGAACGGTATTACAGGGCCTTCTAAATTTATTAAAATATTAATAAAGAAGGAAGAATCACTTCAAAAAGATTAGATATTATGATTGAGCAGAAGCTAGCCAAACGGTATATAATCAATTACCATTGGAATAAAACAACAGTTAATTAAATATGAAATGCTATATAAATGCAATTGGTACTGCAATTCCTGATCATACAACTCCCCAGCTGGAAATATCAAGATTTATGGCCAGTGCTATGCAAGTAGATGAAAAAGAAACTTCCAGGTTCCATGCTCTTTACAGGGCTTCTGGTATTAAACAAAGAAGTTCGGTCTTAGAAGATTATGCGAATAACAACGGAGATTATACATTTTACCCTAATACCAAGGATCTTGAACCGTTTCCAGGCACTGCCAAAAGAATGGAAATTTATAAAAAGGAAGCCATAAAAATTTCGTTAACAGCAATAGAAAAATGCCTTGGGGCAATGGCAAATTTTAATAAAGATGATATTACACATATTATTACTGTCAGCTGCACAGGTTTTTACGCCCCTGGTTTAGATATTGAAATTATTGAAGCGCTGGATCTTCCAAGATCCATTCAAAGAAGCGCCATTAATTTTATGGGTTGTTATGCTGCTTTTAATGCATTAAAGTTGGGTGATGCCATTTGCAGATCAGATAATAATGCAAGGGTCCTGATACTATGTGTGGAGCTCTGCAGTATTCATTTTCAAAAAGAAAAAGATGATGACAACATTTTAGCAAATGCTTTATTTGGAGATGGCGCGGCGGCAATGATTTTGTCATCGGAACCCACGAATAAAATTAATTTGTATTTAAGAAAGTTTTATTGCGACCTTGCTCTTGAAGGAAAAAATGAAATGGCCTGGCACATTGGGGATAATGGTTTTGAAATGAAGCTTTCTTCCTATGTTCCTGAAATTATTAAAGGTGATATTAAACAATTTACAAATAATCTCCTCAAAAACCTTAATATTACATTGTCTGATATAAATCATTTTGCCATTCATCCCGGAGGCAAACGGATATTGGAAACTATTGAAACGGAACTTGGTATTTCAAAAGAAAACAATAAATACGCTTACGAAATACTTAGAGACCATGGAAACATGTCTTCTGCCACTATTGTATTTGTAATTGAAGCTTTAATTAAAAATCTGGACAACAGCAATCAGGGAGATAAAATATTAAGCTTTGCATTTGGGCCTGGATTAACTTTGGAAAGTATGCTTCTGGAGGTTGAATTAGATGAAGCAAATAATCTTAATTAAAGAATATGTTTGAAAACCGATCTGTTGAAACAGAAATAATGGATGACCTTGAAGGCGGAGGAACCGATATGGATCAAGCCCTTCGTGAGCTGGAGATTATTAATATGCTTCTTGGAGGAAATCATATTTCTATTAATGGACTAGAAATTTTATTAAAAGAATATAGGAATAAGGGTAATAGCATCAGGATAGCTGACCTGGGTTGTGGTGGGGGTGATATCTTAAAGCTGATGGCTGAATGGGGCAGGAAGAAAAAATTAAAATTGGATCTTACGGGTATTGATGCAAATCCTAACATTATTAAATATGCGAAGAATAATTC
>JALZND010000098.1:0-2936 GCA_030857845.1 Bacteroidota bacterium
CAGATGGCCGGTGGTGGGGGTTCTTTGGTGTTTTATTCCCAAATCCTGTCACAAAAGAATAACCTGTAGCATTTCTTCCCAATAAATAATCAAGGTTTCCCAATGCATGCGCTAGGTATTCTTTATTTGATGTGATCTTAAAAGCTTGGATCAAGGCAATGCCCTGGTTAGCGGCCACTGCATTGCTGCCCCAAATATAATGCTGAACGGAACTTCCCATTACTGTTTGATAGGACCGAAAAAAAACATTTTTTGTCAGGTCATCCGCCAGGTTCACTATCTGCCTCTTAGCTTCCCCCATTCCTTGTTTGGCAATAGGACTAAGTTGCTTTTCATGCCTAACCAGGGTGTAATACCCTAATGCCCGAACTTGATTCCAGGATGGTACCTGCAGGTTTCTTTCTTGAAAAAAATCCAGTAATTTATAATAGGAATCTTTTTTGGTTGTAACATAAAGTTCAATTGCTGCCCAGATAAATTCATCTTGCAAATTATCGTCACCATAAGCCCCTGTTGTTATTTTGGGACTATGGTCGAGGTTCATTTCCTCCTGAAGATAAAGGACCTTCGGGTTTTTTTTTGCCCAATCCCAAGCCTTTTCGGCTGCAATAATGCATGAATCGGCAAGTCCCGGATTGATATTGTTATAGTCTCTGAATATCCTGCCAGCTTGAGCCATTACAGCAGCAAAATTTAAAGCAGCAGCAGTTGTTTTTTTAACAACATACCGATCTTCGGTGGCTTCATGGGGCCATACAGCAAGGTCATCAAAATTGGGATTGGTAAGCTTATGGTAAACGCCACCGTCGTGTGGGTCTTGCATGGCCTGCATCCACCGAAGGTTCCAAAGCACCTCGTCAAGAAGATCGGGAAGTTTGTTTTTACTTTCCGGGATGTCAAGTTTCAATTTTTTTATATATCCAGGAAAATCTTCGTAAACAGACATTAATGTTCCCATGGTAATGCCAGAATTTACGATATATTTATTATAATCACCTGCATCATACCATCCTTTTGGCGCAGAAATAAAAGTACCTTCTGGCCTTTGTTTTGTGGTTGCGGAAGCATGTACCCTTACCTTGGTATCAGGATGGCCCGCTGGCCGTTTCCATTTTCCTGCAAATTTTTCGTTCATTGGGTAAGAAGCCCTTTGAAAGTAATAACTTTTTGCGGCAGCTTTTACTAAAGCTTCATATACTTTAGGCTTGATTTCAAAAGGGTATGAAACCCCTAAACCTGGCACTTCCAGCACAAAAGAACCTGTTTCTTTTAAAGATGAGAAATCGGCAATCTGAGTGATTTTGTCTGATAACTCTGCAGGCCGTTGTGCTGAAAGGCTTCCTGTAAAAACAGTTTCACTTTTTTCTGTCTTTAAAATATTAAACTTCACCAAAGTGCCATCGCTCACTATTATTGCTACTTTTGGGGCTTCCGGAAAGTAGCCCAATTGGTTGAGCCTTATAGATCCCGGTGCATTTTGTGCTGCAAGGGGAAGCACCGTAAATACATAAAGCATCAATGATAAAAATAATGATTTCATAGCAGAAGAGAATATAAGATCTGAGCAAAATAATCAATAATATGCCTATAATGAAAATCTAGCTTTTAAAATAATTCTCTGCATATCTTAATTACTTGCAGAAAAAGGGTTGATATCTACCTTGTACAAAAAATCAAGGCGCCTTTCATTCATTTTTTTAGGAACAAACTTAAACAAGTTATTTCTAAGCTTTATTAAAACGGGATTTTGAAGCTGGGCAATTTTTCCAATGCCCCATGAATCATTAACTATTTTATGAACTCTTTTGATCCTTATCTTTTCAAATTCCTTAAAAGCTTCCAAAGGACTTTTTAAGTGCATAAGGCACTGAGAAAGGATATAAGCATCTTCAATTGCCTGACCAGCTCCTTGTCCCATATTTGGCGTCATGGCATGAGCTGCATCTCCAATGAGTACTATATTTTCAAATGCCATATTGGAAATGGGTTTCAGGTCAAGAATGTCGTTCGAAATTAATTCTTCATCTTTAGTATTTAATATAATTTCTGGTATAGGGGCGTGAAACTTTTTAAATATCTCATATAAATCTTCACATTTTGCCCTCCTCATCCTCTCATCATTCTTATTGGCATTTTTGCAGGCATACCAATACAATTTGTTCTTGCTCAAAGGTACAATACCAAACCTGCCTGCGGCACCCCAGGTTTCTGAAAATAGGTCAGGGTTTACTGAATATGGCATATTTTCAATAACAGCCCTCCAGCAGGTATATCCAGCATACCTGATTATTGATCCGGGAACCAATTGTTTCCTTACCACAGAATTTATCCCGTCTGCAGCAATCATTGCATCAGATGTTTCCTCCGTTCCATCTTCAAAATAAACCACCGGTTTTTTCCCGGTTACCAATTTTTTAATAGCCTTACCTAAGCATAGGGTATCTTTTTTTAGTTGGGCTATAAGTATGTTATGCAAATCGGCACGATGGATGGTAAAGTTATCGGTTCCATATACTTCTGTGGTTTTTATTGTGTCGACCTCAGTTATAGTTTTTCCTTCATCCGAAAGCAATGACAAGCGGTGCAATTTTCTTCCATTTTCAATTATTATATTTTCCAATCCTAATTTTTGGAGCACCCTCATAGCATTTGCCCCTAAAACCAATCCTGCCCCCAACGCTTTAACCTCTGGCGCACGCTCAAAAACTTTTACTTCAAAATGCTGCTGTTGCAAGGCTATTGCTGCACATAAACCAGCAATCCCACCGCCTATTATGATTATCTTCATTTTCTTGTTAAGTTTAGGACAAATGTACTAGAAATTTCATTCTAGGACAAATGTTCTAATTTTAATTATGACATGTCAACAAAAGAGAAAATTCTTGAGGCGGCCCTTTTTCTATTTAATAAGGAAGGCACAGATAAAACCACTACAA
>JALZND010000098.1:2946-10140 GCA_030857845.1 Bacteroidota bacterium
CCACTACTAGGCATATAGCAGTCCATATAAAGATAAGCCATGGAAACCTTTGTTATCATTATCCTAAAAAAGAAGATATCATCGTAAAATTATATGAAAAGCTTGTGGCGGAACTCGATATAGCATTTGAAAAACTGCAACAACAGGATATTTCTATAGCCACAATTTTTACTTCCACACGGACTACTTTTACCCTACAATTAAAATACAAGTTTATATTGATGGAGATGGTTGGAATCATGCGAAACATAAATTATATAAAATCACATTTTCAGGTTTTGTATGTAAAAAGAAAAAAACAGCTTGCATATGTATTGGGGCTGATGGCAAAAAATGGCCTGATAAGTGAGGAACTTTTCCCGGGGCAGCATGAATCGTTGATTAGGCAATATTATATTTTTGGTGATTTCTGGATTTCAGAAGCGGAAATTTTGTATGACCTGTCAGACATAGAAAAGATTGATTTATTTGTAAAAACTGCAAATGATATGATCGTACCATACCTTTCCCAAAAAGGGATTAATGAATGGATTAACCTCAAATAAATGAAATCAAGAAATAGGGGCAAATATTTTTTGTATATAATCATAACCATCAGTTTCGGAATGGCATCCAGAAAATACGGTATGCATTTACCTGAAATTGTTGCAGTGTTCACCGGCGACATTTTATGGGCTGTTATGATATATTTTATTATTGGGTTTATTTTCAGGATCATGCATCCGTTTAAAGTTGCAATATTTGCGCTATTATTTTGTTTTTTAATCGAATTGAGCCAATTGTACCAGGCATCTTGGATCATCAACATCAGGAAAACAACAATAGGTGCCTTATTATTGGGGCAGGGATTTCTTTGGAGTGACTTAATTTGCTACAGTTTAGGGATCATGCTGGGTTACTTACTGGAAGTATATCTTTTAAGAAATAACAAAAGGATTTTCTAAGTTCATGGCCTTCAACTTTTTTTTAAGAGTTGCAACACTTAAATCTTATTCTTAGGAATTACTCCCTAACCTTGATAAAAATCTTTGTATAATAAAGTGTAGTCACCCCTTCAAAACCTGAATCAGTCCCAACTATTGCCCACATTTTTCCATTGTTGTCTGTCCTTATCGATATTGGGTTTTCCAAATTGTTTTTTTCAATAAGGGTATATTTAAATGTATCACCCTTGATGCCAATGGTTCCTAAAATATTCATTTCACTTCCACTCTGGCTCTGATCGCCTTTATCAATATTCATGATAAACATATTTTCCGAGTCTATAACTTTCGGTTCGTGGCTAGCACCTCCAGCCTTCAAAAAAACAGAGTTGCCCGGGCTTCCTCCAATCCCAACAGATTCGGTGGGGTATTGTGAGGCAAGTGTAATTTCAAAAGTAACTGAATAAATATGGTTGGGCTTTAATCCGGTTAATTCACGCTTCATAAACATAAACAAGTCATCACTGTGATTATTTCCTGAGATTTGTAAAGCCCTGCCACTTACACCTACTTCTGGGGGGAGCGCTGCATGTTCAAAAGTAAAACCTAAACTTCCAGGATCCCAATCGCTTGGAAAATCTGAGATACCAGCTGTCCAGCCATAGATACCTTCGTTAAAATCAAAATCAAATTCCTGGTGGGCTGGAAGAGGATTTTCTTCTCTACCACATCCTAAGCTTGATAATAAAATAATAGCTGTAACGCAAGCCAACTTTAGAGAATGAAAATTAGAGTTCATTATTAATATGTATAAAATATTGATTTAGAAAACATGATCGACACAATGATAAAAAAGGTATTTTGAAATACTCAAAAACACACTTTTAAATTATCTGTATTGAGCAAAGCACCAATTGTTTCGATTTTATCCTCTTTTGACACAAAAATATTGGATTTAGTTGGAAGGAAATTAATAGAACCCGAGAATTTTATTGATTGCAAAAGTTTAATCGTATTTTATCTTAAAATAATTTTACCAATTTATTCTCCAAGAAAAATTTTCCAAGAAAAAGTAAGTCGTTTTAAAAACCCAAGGCAACCATAAGGTTCCTGTTCTTGTCATATAATTAACCGGGTTAATCTTTTTCCTGGCCAATTAAAAAGTTTCTGTCTATTTAAACCCAAACAATTGTATGAAAGCATTTCCATATTTACTATATATAGCTGCATGTGCTTATATTTTGACAAGTTGCGATTCCTTAACAAATGAAGATGTAAAACCTGAAAGTTTCACGGAAATACAATTGAATAAAAACCATTACAGGACTACTATTAACAATAGAGTAATATTAGACTTTTTAGAAAATGATAAAATTGGTGAAAATGCAATTCTGAAAGTAGGAAATCCATTACATGGCTCCCTTAGTCCTGGAATGATCAATACCATCTTTTTTTATGAACCATCAAATTCATTTTCAGGTGCCGACAGTATACCGTATAAAATTTGTATAGGCAACAGATGCGATTCTGCAATTGTGGTAATTCATGTGGATGACCCTCAGCAAGTACCTTGCCCTACTGCAATAGATGATTTTGTTACAACAACCATGAATAACCCAGTTCAAATAAATGTCACTAATAATGATCATTTATGTGGTTTAGGAACCCTTTCTATTATAACCAATCCTAAAAATGGAATCCTTATATACAGGCATGATAGCATAACCTATCAACCAAAAGCAAATTTTTATGGCAATGACATTTTTAAGTATCAACATTGCTCTGGAAATGATTGCTCAAGTGCAATGGTTTTCATTAGTGTATTGGAAAAAGATACAGTAAATGCATGTGAGGAGATAATTTTTGAGGTAAACGATTTTCGATATGAGCTTATTCAAAGTGATTCTGCCAAAAATATTCTTAACACCCATTATCTACATGTTCAAAGCAATGACATTTTATCCTGCCCAAATTACAATATTAGTTTAAAAATAACAGAAGGTCCAAATAAAGGATCGGCAGCCGTCATAAATAATGTAATAGAATATACACCTCATCAAAAAGGTAGCGTTTCCGATAAATTAAAATATCAGACTTGTGTTGCATTAGCAGGACACACAGAGTGTACAGAAGCCTGGGCATATATTGAAATTAAATAAACATTCAACCATCTAGAAACAGATTAATCATACTACTTTGGCTTATAAAGAAGATGAATTAGTAGCTGGTTGCCTGCAGGGCAAAAATTCCCATCAGCAAGCCTTGTATAGCAAATATGCAGGTAAAATGATGGGAATTTGCCTGCGCTACTTGAAAGAGAGAGAAGAAGCCGAAGATGCTTTCCAAGATTCGTTTATAAAGGTTTTTAATAGCTTAAAGAGTTATAAAGGTCCTAACCTTGATGCATGGATAAAAAGGATATTTATAAATTCCTGTATCAACTGTTATCATAAAAATAAACAGAAAATAAAACATGTGGAATATGAAGATGTGTCGGAAATAAATTTTGCAATGGATGACTTTTTAACTTCCATTTCCAATGAAGATTTATTAAAAGTAATAGATATCATTCCTGAAGGCTATAGGATGGTATTCAACCTTTATGTAATTGAAGGTTATAATCATAAAGAAATTGGTGTCATGTTAAATATTAATGAAGGAACTTCCAAATCCCAACTATCAAAAGCAAGGAAGCTATTACAAAAAAAATTGATAAACCTTTATCCCAATGTCTATGAAAACAGATAAAGAATTTGATGATTTTTTTAAAAACCGGTTTCTGGATTTTGAAGGGGAACCACCTGAAGGTTCCTGGGAGAAAATATCTCCTAAAATAAAAAAAACTTCCCATTTACCTATTAAAAAAGGAATAGTAGCAGTCTTGTCATTGATTGTACTCTCATCTTTGACATATTTTGGCATAAGTTTTTATAAAAACGGGTCAATAGAACAGGAACAAACGATCAATAAATCAAAAGACCCTCAATTACAAAATCAATTCAAAGAAATTACTCCTACTTTAAGGCAAGAGGATACTCAAAAGAATGTAGTAGAAATGCCCTTTTCAGAAAATTTATTTGGGAACGAGGAAAACACTAATAAAATTAAAAGCAGTCCAAATGAACCTTTTGAAAATAAAAATCTCAATCCTTCACCGGAAAAAATTATATCAGAAAGTAAGGACCTCACAAATGTCGAGGTTGCATTGGAAATAGAAGATTTAGATGGAGAAAGGCATAAAAATGAATTAACTTCTTTGGGACTGTATGACAAAAAAGAAAACCCTGTAGGTGCCAATGATATAGAAACTAATAAAATAGGAGAGCATGAATTAGATCCTGTAAAGGAAATAATAAAAGAGTTCGATATCAATGTTTTAGAAACACAGGTCCCAAATTTTCAAATAGAGAAACCCATTTTTGCAGGTGATTCTATCGAACAACATGATGAAGAAGAAATCACACCACTTAAAAATTTGGATGAAAATTTTAAAGAAAATAATAATGAAAAACACCAGAAAAAAAATTACATAAAAGCCTATTTTTCACCACGCTATTCCTTAAGAAGGATTAGTCCCAATACGGAAGACAATATTTTTGTGGAGCGGGTGCAAGGTATGGACAATCATTTTGGGGAAAGATTTGGCTTTGAAACCGGTGTGTCACTTGAAAGATACTTGAATAAAAAATGGTCTTTACATTTTGGGCTGGCGTTTATTTCCATGAATGAGAAACTTAATTTTATTGCACAGGAAAAAAGAGCAGACTCATTGCAAATTATATCAAACATCGACAATAATACCTTTGAATTGGGTAACATGGTCCATGAAACTGATTTAATATATAACAGTAAATTTTATTATACAGGTATTTCAATTGGATCATATTATTACTTATGGAGCAATCGGAAAAAAGCTTTTTATATTTCAATGGGAGGAGGGATTAACCTATTGATCAAAGGTAAAATCGATATTGTAAAAGATGGGGTCGTTACATCAATTATTACTTTTCCTTCCCCTGAAAATCCTTTAGAACAAATGAACTTTAGAATAAATATTGCTCCAGGATATATTTATAAAATAAATCCTAAATTACAAGTTTTAATAGAACCCACCTTGAACTACTACTTGGGCTCAACATTTAATAATAGGGAACCTGTAGGTATAAAACCTTATACAATAGGCTTAAACTTTGGAATTAGGTTGTAAAATTTTAAATAATAGGAACAAAAATTCGGCTTAATATTTTATCAAAGGCTAAGCCATTTTCTTTTTATGCTTTATATCATAGTCACGCTTCTTATAAGCATAAACCATAACACCTACCCCAAATAATACAGCTGGGATGCTCAATATCTGGCCCATGTTTAGGGCAATATCTTTTTCAAAATCTACCTGGTTATTTTTAACAAATTCAATAAAAAACCTGAAAGTAAATAGCAATATAATAAATACACCAGCTATAAAACCTTCTGGGATAATGTGCCGCCTGTATTTCCATAACGTGTAGGTTATTATCAGCAAAAAGATGCAAAACAGAGATTCATATATTTGGGTAGGATGCCGCGGCACAATAGGGAGCAAATCAGGGTCAGTCTCCCTTACAAATAAAAAAGCCCAAGGCACATTAGTTGGATGTCCATAAATTTCAGAATTCATTAAATTGCCGAATCTAATAAAAGCCCCACCCAGTGATACGGTTATTACTACCCTATCCACCACCCAAAGAAAACTTTGATCGGCTTTTTTTCTGGAATAAAGATATAAGGCCAAAAGGATACCAATGGTGGCACCATGGCTGGCCAATCCGCTATATGGAGGTATCACCATCCTTAAGAACCATTGTAATGGGTCACGCAGAAGAAAGTCCCATTCATAAAATAAAAAATGACCTAACCTTGCGGAAATTACTGTGGCCACAGCTACATAAATTGTAAGCATTTCAACATCGGAGGCCGGTTTTCCATCTTTCTTAAAGATGTGGAACATGATCTGCTGCCCAATAATAAAGCCAAGGGCAAACAACAAACCATACCAGGCAATAGGAAAATCATTACCAAACAAATTGAAATTAAAGATTTCCGGGTTTACGTCCCAGACGATATATTGAAGCATCAAAAAAATCTTTTAAAGCGTTACAAACTACTGCCAACAAAGTTGCCAAATTTGATTAAATTAATTCTAATTATTTATAAAAATAATAAATCAAGTTAAAGATAGCTTATCAAGGGAAAATTAGAACGGGAAATATTATAAACGGTTCTATACGAAAAGATTTGGATAATAAATGCTTTGGATTAGTGGGCTTATAAATTTCTAAATAATTATATAATTTAGAAAAGAAACTAATATTTTTCTAATTGAAGAATTATAAACTATTTTCCAAAAGCTTCTTTCTTATGCTCTATGTTTGTGCTATAGATAGGAAAGCTGATTTTCACTGCTGAGAAAAAGCCCCGGCCTCTGATTCCAGGCCTGTAGCCCATTTCAGCACCATAGCCCCAGCCCAGTTCCCGGTTGAATTTTCCTGTAAATCCTGCCCTTACTCCCAGGATGTTTTTCTTGACAGAGGAGGTTGAATATTCTACCTGGTTGAGGAATATGTTTTCAACTTTAACTGAAGGTGCAACAATTATATCAAAAAAGGTGGTAAAAATAAGGTCGTTGACCAATACTCCATATCCCCTGTCGGGTTTGATAGCGAAATTTTTTATCCAAGCCATTGAACCTCCAACATAAAGGCCCATTACGTCTACATTACCATAAACACGAGTCTTGGAATCGAGAGAATTTTCATTTATGTCCACAAGTGCCACTTCCTGACTCTTGAGAACCCTTGATAAATCTGTACTTGAATTATATGCGATGCCTCCTAGCCTTACTCCTGTAACCTTTCGGACTTTTGATGGTACTTTAATATGTTCTGGAACACGGGCTGCCCATTTATTGCCTTTAAACCTGGAGGAATATAGAACTACTTTTGTTTCTGTATCATGTTCTTTATCTACTATATGGTAGGTAGCACCTGCCTCATAATAGTTAAATATTTCAGGGGTATTGTCTACCTGGCTCATTTGGGAAGCAACATTTCTTTCAAAGTCAAACGATTTTCCGTAAGCTTTCCTGGCATGGGCTGTAAAATCAAACTTATCAGTCAAATAATAATTTACTTCAAGGCCAAATCCAACATTTACATTGGTGACAAACAGCTCTCCATAAAGGGGTTGAAAATGGACAAATAGCTTGTTCACTTCATATGGCGCATCATAAAAC
>JALZND010000099.1 GCA_030857845.1 Bacteroidota bacterium
CCACTACTCCAATTTTATCATTATTAATCCTGTTCACAAATCCAGCCAAAGCTTTTTTTGCCGCCTCCAAACGGTTGGGCCTGATATCCTCAGCCAGCATGCTGTTCGAAACATCTAAAGCCACCATTATTTCCAAACCCTGTGTAGTTCTCACCTCACTGCCTGCTCCTACTTGCGGGTTGGCCATGGCTATAATCAAGGATGAAAATATGATAATGAAAATACTAAACTTTAAAATAGGGCGCTTATACGACAGCTCTGGCATAAGCCTCGATATAATTGTAAGGTCCCCAAAAGAATGAATGGTTTTTCTTTTCCTTTGCAATACATACCAAAAAAAACCAATCAGGATAGGGATCAATATCAACCCTAATAGATACTGCGGGTTTTCAAACCTATGGATCATTTTTTATATTTTTTTTGTAAAGAAATTACAGTTTATTTTGATTTAAGGAATGCTCCTTAAAACAGTATTTTTTAATACCAATTCCAGAACCAGTAAAAAAGTAGCAAGTAAAGCAAATGGTAAATACGCCTCTTTTGTACCATATTCGGAAAGGTCCATGCGCGATTTCTCTAATTTATCTATTTCCCTGTAGACATCTTGAAGTGTTTCTTTATCAGTACTGCTAAAGAATGTACCGCCTGTTAACCTTGCAATATTTTCAAGCATATCGGGGTCTATGGCAAACTCATTGCCTGCCGCCTCAGCAGTTCCCGGACCTTCAGCAGCCTTCGCCATTTCCCTTCTACGGATCCCTATAGTGTAAACTCGGATCCCTAAATTCCTTGCTGCCTGAGCAGCTTCCATGGGCGCTATAGACCCTGCATTGTTGATTCCGTCAGTCAGCAATATAATTACTTTGCTGGCCGATTTACTGTCCTTAAGGTTCCTTACTGCATTGGCCAGGCCCAAACCAATAGCAGTCCCGTCTTTCATCATTCCGGTGCGCACATCATTTATCAAATTTGATAGTATATTATGGTCTGTAGTCAATGGAAATTGAGTAAAACTTTCGCCGCTAAACACCACCAATCCTATCCGGTCATTATTTCTTTGCGAAATAAAATCCTGGGCTACTTCCTTTGCTGCTTCCAGCCTGTTGGGCTTAAAATCTTTGGCCAGCATACTTGTAGACACATCAAGGGCCATAATCATGTCTATTCCGGTAGTAGTTACTTCCCTCCAGCTTTTTGGCACCTGGGGCCTTGCCAGTATTATGATCAATAAAGCCATGCACAGTGCCCTTAATACAAAAAGGCTGTGCCTTAAATAATATTTATAGGTTTTAGGAGTGGTCAGAAGGGCTTCCAGGCTAGAAATTTGGATGGCAGCATGGGTATTTTTTTGCTTGAAGATATATCCAAGTATCAAGGGAATGAGCCCTAATAAGAGGATTAATATTTCAGGATTTTTAAAAGTTAAATTCATGCTGGGACACTACTGCTCTTCATGAGCACCTTCGGTTTCTTTAGTGTGATTTATAAAATAATATGCATTGCTAAGGCTACCCTCATTTTCTATATCCTTAGGTTTTACTTTTGCAAATTTTACCTGGTCGGCAAGTATCAAAATTTGCTCCAAAGCATCAAGGGTTTTTTTATCTATCTTCTCTCGTTTAAAATAGGAAAGTATTTCGGGTGAAGTTTTTTCCATTGCCTGGATATTGAACCTCCCTTGGATATAACGCCTTGTATAATCAGAAATTCTGCCGTGGAACTCATGTACTTGTTTTTTTTGTAAAAGATCACCCTGTTTTAGAGAGTCCAATAGTCTTAAAGCCGTAATATGTGCGGGTTCTGATGGCTTTTGAAAGGTAGTTTCAGTCTCTGCCCCATCCTTTTTTAAGTATATCCATGCATAAAATCCCCCGCCCAAAAGCAGTATGAACGATATGATGTAAAATAGGTAGGGAATGATCTCCCTCCAGCTAAAGGGAACAGGTACAGGAGGCCTGATGTCTTTTATATCCTGTGTAAAATCTACAGCAGTTCCTGCTACCCTGATGTCAATATGATTCGTTAAGGCTGTATCATAGGAGCCCTCCAATTGATACGGGACATTTAGGGATGGAATAACATGTTGACCTGTATCGTATGAGGTGAAAGTAATGTCTTGTTTTATTGTGATAGAACCATTGCTATTCAAAGTAGAATCAATTCTACCCGTCTCAACAATTTCTAGTTTGCTAGAATTATTGGGCCTAAAAACCGGAAAATTGACCACTGTGCCCTCAGGTACAAATATGCTTAGTGAATATTGCAGTAATTCCCCTATTGCAATCTCCTGCTTGTCAACCTTTGCCTGCACTATTACCCTTTGGCCCAATACGGGCAAAGAGCCTGCTGCAAGCAGCAATCCAAGCAATACAATAAGTAAACGGAAGTTCATTTTCCTGCCCTCAGATATGATCATCAATTATAGCTTCATTAATCTACCGCAATTCCCTTTTTTTGAACAGGTTCATTAATGGGGGAATATAGGATTGATCTGTCTTTATTTTCACGTAATCCACTCCGCACTTATGAAAAAGGTCTTTTAGCTTTTTATCGGACTGTATCCACCACTCCTCAAAGTTTTTCCTTACTTGCTGGTTTGCTGAATCAACCCATAGATATTTGCCTGTTTCAGCATCTTTAAACTTTACCAGGCCCAGAGGCGGCAAGGTTGTTTCCCTTTTATCATATATTTTAAGTGCAATCAAGTCATGTTGATTGTTTACTTGTTTTACTGAATTTTCAAATCCACTGTCCATAAAATCAGAAATAACAAAAATTATGCTTCGCTGCTTTATGACATTCGAAATAAATAAAAATGCTTTGGCCAAATCTGTTTTTCTGCTTTTAGGTTTAAAGTCAACGAGCTCCCTGATGATCCTTAAAATATGGTTTTTGCCTTTTTTAGGTGGGATAAATTTCTCAATGATATCACTGAAGAAAAGGATGCCGATATTGTCATTGTTTTGGTTTGCAGAAAAAGCAAGTATGGCTGCTATTTCTGTGATCATATCTTGTTTGAGCTGATGGCTGGTGCCAAACTCCTGCGAACCGCTCACATCAACCATCAATAAAATTTTTAGCTCGCGTTCTTCTTCAAATAGTTTTACAAAAGGCTGGTTGTACCGGGCAGTTACTTTCCAATCAATAGCCCGCACATCATCTCCTGGCTGATAGGCCCTTACTTCACTAAATGCCATCCCCTTTCCTTTAAAGGCACTGTGGTATTCGCCTGCAAAAATATTTTTTGAAAGGCCACGCGCTTTTATTTCTATTTTTTTCACTTTTTTTAAAAGCTCTGTTGATAACATGGAAGCTTACCGTGGTTTATGTGGCTTAAAAAAATCTTTAATCTATGGGATTTCAACTTTAGCCATAATTTCATTTATGATGTTATCGGTGGTAATATTTTCAGCTTCTGCTTCATATGTTAAACCAATCCTATGGCGCATCACATCCAGGCAAACTGCCCTTACATCTTCCGGAATCACATAACCTCTTTTGTTGATAAAAGCATTTGCTTTTGCCGCCAAAGCAAGGTTTATACTTGCCCTTGGCGAAGCTCCATGATCGATATAAAACTTCATTTGGTCCATTTTATAGTCTTGTGGGAACCTGGTGGCAAAAACAAGGTCTACAATGTATTTTTCAATATTTTCGTCCAGGTAAATTTCCCTTACCGCCTGCCTGGCAGCTACAATGTCTTTGGCAGAGGCAACAGATTTAACGGAAGGTTTGGTTCTGGTAATATTTTGCCTTATTATAATTTGCTCTTCTTCTTTTTGTGGATATTTTATAACAATTTTAAGCATGAACCGGTCTACCTGGGCTTCGGGTAGCTGATATGTTCCCTCCTGCTCAATAGGGTTTTGTGTTGCCAACACAAGAAAAGGCTCTTCCAGCTTATAAGTTGTTTCGCCGATAGTTACTTGCCTTTCCTGCATACATTCAAGTAAAGCGCTCTGCACCTTTGCAGGGGCCCTGTTGATTTCATCGGCAAGGATAAAATTTGCGAAAATAGGCCCTTTTTTTATGGTAAACTCTTCATTGCGCTGGCTGTAGATCATGGTGCCCAACAAATCTGCAGGGAGCAAATCAGGGGTGAACTGAATCCTGCTAAACTTTGCATCTATGGTATCAGCAAGCGTTTTTATTGCAAGCGTCTTGGCCAGGCCCGGTACGCCCTCCAACAAAACATGCCCGTCAGCCAATAAGCCGATCAACAAGCTTTGGCCCAGGTGCTGCTGCCCAACTATTACATTTTTCATTTCATGGGCTATGTCATCTACAAAAGCACTTTTTTCTTTAATCCTATCATTAAGCTCTTTTATTTCAATTCTTTCGTTCATCTGATGCCGATATTTTCGATTTTTCAAGCTAACACAATATTGAAGTTAATTTTATAAATAATTTCAATAATATTAAAAAGATTAAAATTCTATTGCGAATAGCTTGGGCAAAGCTGAAAAAATTATAGCTAAGAAAAAAGTTAAATTTCCCCTGTTTGGATGTAAAGTAGTTGCTTACGAGATAGGGCCTTTAAAGAAATCTAAAGGTACCCCATTTACCCCAGGCTTTACAGAAAACAAACCACCACTATTTGGGAATTCCTTTAATTGATCGTCGTCTAGCCCTTCCCTGCCTGTAGTAATGTACAAAGTATCCAATTTACTGCCCCCAAAAGCACAAGAAGTGACATTGGGTGCCGGGATATCAATTTTTTGAAGCAGCTTTCCATTCTCAGGGTTCCAGCGGACTACCGCATATCCACCAAACAAAGCTACCCAAATCATGCCTTCTGCGTCTATGGTCATACCGTCGGGGCTGCCCAAATTTTCAGGGATTTCAACGACTACCCTTTCATTAGATAGCGTTCCTTTTGCATTATCGAAATCATAAGCTACCACGTTTTGAGTAGGAGTATCAGTATAATACATGGTTTTTTTATCCCGCGCCCAGATGATACCGTTAGAAATAGTTACTGCTGAAAGCACTTCTGTAACCTTGCCTTCCAGGTCAATTTTATAAAGTGACGCTTCCTTCTCGCTTTCATCAAGTTTCATTGTTCCTACCCAAAACCTGCCTGCTGGGTCACATTTACCATCATTGAACCTAATATTGGGGATTTTTTTTATAGGGTTGCATAGAAGCTGCAAACTTCCACTTTCCAAGTTTAGATGATGGATGCCATTTTGAAGGGCCACCACAGCTCCTCCCTTTTCTGAGGGAACAACAGTGCCGACACGTGATCCTAAGTCATAAGATCTATTTTCTTTATTTTTTGGGTCAAAAACATGAAGCTGTTTGCCTTCAATGTCAACCCACCACAATGTTTGGGTTCTGTAGTTCCAAAATGAACCCTCACCCAAAATAGCTTGGGCATCCAGTACAAGGTTTAAATTTGATGTGTCTGTGTTTGTTTTCATGTGTTCAGCTAGTAATAAAGAGTCTAATCCTTTTATCAATCATAATATCAATAAAAAGTTTAGCCAGTGCACTTTCATTATTAAAATTAATGGAATCCCTTTTAATTATCCAGCCATACTTTGAAATCCTGAACCCTTTCGCGGCTTACCAACACATCATTGTCCTCGCAATCTTTAACTAAAATTTTTAAGCGGCTGTTGGAGTAACTGATAATATCTTTGATGCAGGAAACTGTAAGAATGTATTGCCTGTCGATCCTAAAAAAATGAACTGGATTCAGTAGTTTTTCAAATTTTTCTAAGGGCTGCTCCATCAAATATTTTTTGCCTTCCTGGGTGACCATATAGGTAGTTTTATCTTTGGAAAAGATATACCTGATATCCTGAACGGAGATCGATTTCAGGTGATCGCCTATCTTAATGATGAACCTGTTCTTATACTGAGGGGCTGCCTGGGACAGCTGTTGCTTTAGCTGCTCCAACACTGGCAGCATATTGGTTTTCATCCCCAGTTGATGATAACCCTGGAATTTTTTTATAGCATTTTTTACATCATCAAAATCAAGGGGTTTTAATATGTAATCTATGCTATTTACTTTAAATGCTTTTATGGCATATTCATCATAAGCAGTTGTAAAAATAACAGGTGCTGTAACCTCAACAATATCAAAAATTTCAAAGCTCAATCCATCCCCGAGCTGAATATCAAAAAACATAAGATCGGGCGACGAGTTTTCAAGAAGCCATTGCGCAGCAGATCTTACTGAATCAGAAATTTCAACAATTTCAATAGATGCATCATATATTTTAATTATGACTTTAACTGTCAGCGGCAATTTTTTCATCTTCAACAAGCAACACTTTCATATATGGGTGTTTTTGAACAATTTAATTAATTTATTGCCCCTACTGCAGCTTCCTGCTTATCCTGTTCAAGGTTTATAATTATGAACAGAAAATAAATAAGCTTTGCCTTCATGATTTTTGATTTTATATGGACAAAGATTGGACATAGCAGACTTTCTTAAAATTAAAAGCTACTGAACTGTAGAATTAGGTGGATGAACTGATATCTGCCGGACAAAAAGTGGGTTTGTTTAATAAATTAAGAAAAACATTATTTTTTAAATTCTTAATTCTTAATTTTCAATCCTTAATCTGAAATATTATGATGTTTATCGACCCACATATACATATGACCTCCCGCACAACTTCAGACTATGAAGCAATGCGTGCTGCAGGAATTGTTGCCATTATTGAGCCTGCCTTCTGGCTGGGCCAGCCCAGGACTGAAGCCGGTACTTTCAAGGATTATTACAGCAGCCTTATCGGTTGGGAAAGGTTTAGGGCGAGCCAATTTGGAATAAAACACTATTGTACTATAGGCCTTAACAGCAAAGAAGCAAACAATGAAGCCCTTGCCGAAGAGGTGATGGAGCTATTGCCCCTATTTGTCTGCAAAGAAGGTGTGGTAGGCGTGGGAGAAATTGGCTACGACGACCAAACAGCAGCTGAGGATAAATATTACAGGATCCAGCTTGAGCTTGCTAAAGAAGTTGACCTTCCGGTACAGATCCACACACCCCATCGCAATAAAAAAGCAGGAACCATCAGGAGCATGGAAGTTTGCCTTGAACATGGCATTGACCCTTCTATGGTTATTGTAGACCATAACAATGAAGAAACTGTAAAGGATGTATTGGATAGAGGTTTTTGGGCAGCTTTTACAATTTATCCATTTACAAAAATGGGCAATGAACGCATGGTAGCGGTGGTGCAAAAATATGGCTCTGAGAGGATATCCATAAATAGTGCTGCTGATTGGGGCATCAGCGATCCTCTGGCAGTGCCGAAAACAGCATCCTTAATGAGAGAAAGGGGCATATCCGAAGAAGATATCAGGATGGTGTGCTACCAGAATGCCCTTACCTCTTTTGGTAAAAGTGGCCAGTTTAACGAAAGTGATTGGCTATCAAATGAATCCGTTGATCAAAGTGGAAAATTTTCAGGAAATTCTATCTTGAGGGGCGGGCAATCTCCGGATAAAGAAGAACGATCTAATATCATTAGTTAGGATTATCTGATATATTGTGATTTTTTCCACATTGCATAATTAAACCCATGAAATCTGCATTTGGCTACTTGAGATTGATGCGGCCGGCAAATATTATTACAGCTATTGCTGATATATTATTAGGATTTGCTGCTTCCGGGGCGGCGGTATATCTATATTCCGGACAAGAAGGGCAAATTAGCCAAAGTCTTATAAACAATTTGATATTGTTGATTCTTTCCACCATTGGGCTCTATGGGGGCGGTGTTGTTTTCAATGATGTTTTTGATGCAGAGCTTGATAGGTTGGAACGGCCAGAAAGGCCTATTCCCAGCGGTTTAATTTCTTTATGGAATGCGGGTTTATTAGGTGCGCTTTTGTTGACAATTGGTGTAACAGCTGCTTTTTTTGTCAACCTGCAATGTGCTGCTATAGCAATAACAATAGCAACTTTGGCTCTTGTTTATGATGCTTTTAGCAAGCATCACCCCTTTTTCGGTCCGTTGAACATGGGCGCGTGCAGGGGTTTTAATGTTTTATTAGGCATCAGCATCATTCCAGAGGCTTTAAACAGCTTATGGTTTTTAGCATTTATTCCCATTACTTATATTGGTGCAATAACCATGATAAGTCAGGGTGAGGTACATGGAGGAAATAATACAAACTTGAAAATTGCTATTGTTTTATATACAGTAGTTATAGTATATATATGTTTTTTAGCCCTCGTTCCAGATTTTAGGATATGGGACACGCTGCCTTTTCTTTTCTTTTTTTGCTATATTATATTCCCCCCATTGCTTAAAGCTCATAAATCCCCTGTTCCTGCAAATATCCGCAAAGCAGTTAAAGCTGGAATAATAGCATTAATTGTAATGGATGCTTCAATTGCCTCAGGTTTTGCCGGGTGGCAGCTTGGAATATTGATATTAATTTTGTTGCCTATTTCTATCTATATAGGTAAAAAGTTTGCGGTGACCTAAGTTATTTCTTTAAAGCTGTAATCAATTATTTGCTTAATACGTTTTAAGGAAAGCCTGGTTAAATTCCAGGCCTATTAATATTTGACCCTTTCAGTTCACAAATGGAAAAATTAAATAAATCCCCATTTGCTTAATAGCTATTTTATATGCGCTCCATTCTATTTAAAGCTTTGTGCGAAACTTCAGTTAATAATAAATGAAGATGTTTGAGCGAGGAAGATCAATCTTAGTGTAAATTATCAATAATATTATTATCAGTTTTAATTCTAGGTTTCATCATTTAATATTTCCTTGAACTTCTTGCTTTTCCCTCTAATTATAGGAATAACTCGTTGAAAAGTTGCAATACTGCTTTTATCAGATTCGCTGTTAACCATAATCTTTTATTTTGTTAGTTTTTGCTGTCATCTTCTTTTTTTTAAAATGATTTTTAAAAAATTATAATAAAATTTTAAAAATTGATTTACTCTTAAGCTCTTTATGGCATTTACCAAAGTAATGGCTTCGAAATACTTACTTTTTTTAAGTGCAAAATTTAATTTTGTAGTTTTTGTTACCCTCTCTCCCCAAATATCAAGAAAAATTCTAAATAAATTTTTGCGACTTAGCCGGATTAAGGGTTAAAATATAGGTGTTTTTATATAATTATTATATATTTTTAAAAAACAGGTTTAAAAAATGCAAAATATTTTTTAAAATATGTTTTTTTATTCAAAAACAAGTTTTAAATTTACATCATCTTACAATTAAAACAAAAATTATACGAATGGCAAAGTCAAAATTAGAATACATTTGGCTAGATGGATATAAGCCAACACAAAGTTTAAGAAGCAAAACTAAAATTGTTAATAATTTTAGTGGTAATTTAGAAGATTGTGAGATGTGGTGTTTTGATGGTTCTTCAACAGAACAGGCTCCTGGGGGATCTTCAGATTGTCTTCTAAAACCTGTTTTTATTTGTCCCGATCCTCAAAGGAAAAGTGGCTATTTGGTTATGTGCGAGGTATTGAACCCGGATGGCACTGCTCATCCATCCAATGGAAGGGCTACCATTGATGATGATGACAATGATTTCTGGTTTGGCTTTGAACAAGAATATTTTTTATGGAACCCAGAGACCAACAAGCCACTAGGGTTTCCTGAAAACGGTTTTCCTGCACCTCAAGGGCCTTACTATTGTTCAGTAGGGGCAAAAAATGCTTTTGGCCGTGATTTGGTAGAAGAACATCTTGATGCTTGCATTGATGCAGGCATAAACATAGAGGGAATAAACGCAGAGGTTGCTGCAGGTCAATGGGAATTCCAAATTTTTGCCAAAGGTGCAAAAGAAGCCGGCGATCAGGTATGGGTGGCAAGGTACCTCCTTGAAAGAATAGGGGAACGTTATGGTATCGCTATCAACTGGCATTGCAAACCTTTGGGGACATTGGACTGGAACGGATCCGGAATGCACGCTAACTTTTCAAATTCTTTGCTTCGTCATGCTGGTAGCAAAAATGTTTACGATTCAGTTTGCCAGGCATTTGCACCTTTCATAAATGAACATATTGACGTTTATGGTGCTGATAATCATTTACGACTGACAGGCAAGCACGAGACCCAATCAATAAATCAATTTTCATACGGTATTTCAGAT
>JALZND010000100.1 GCA_030857845.1 Bacteroidota bacterium
CCTCGGAAGATAGCGGGGAAATTTCCAAAGCGGTTACTTTCTTATTCATTTCCTGAAGTACAAGCGAATGCCTTCCGGCACCTGCTCCAACATCCAGCACATGCTCTTCACATATATCCAGGGCAAATCGCTCTATTTCAGGAAGGTCTTTATAAGGTCTAAAAAAGCTTTCAACAGGCATTTTTTCTGGGACGCCATAGGAATTATGGACCTTTAATGCAACAGCCTTACCGGTTGTCCAATAGTCGAAGATAGCATGTCCCTGAATATCCTGGTGCTGCTCCACTAACTTGAATGATCAGAAGTTATAAGCCACTGGCCTTCAATTTTCCGGAAGATTAAAGAAAAATGGCCTCTGGAATCTCCTGCTTGCCTTATTAAATTCCATTTGCCAACCACAAAATAGGCATCATCTGCCAAAGGCTGCACTTTTAGAATGTCAAAATTTAAAATGCCCATAACGTCGGCAGGATAATTATTAAAATAGTTGTTGTAAGTTTTATCCCAACCTTGAGTAAGGCCGTTCTTTCCAATAAATAAAAGTGAGTCTGATTTCCAATAAGATGCCATAAAACAGTCCAAATCGCCAACGTTCCAACAGCGGACTTTATTTTTTAATACTTCTTTAATTTCCTTTTCCTGTGCATTTCCTGCAAAAGCAAATGCAATGATGATGAAGATTATAATTAAGGATCTCATGATCTTGGCTTTAAGTGAGTTATGCCTAAAATAATAAAAAATAAGACAACAGACAAAAATTCCAAAACGATTATACTATATGTTTCTATTATTCTTGATTGTTCTAATAATTGAAAGGGCTACATCTTTAAAAATTTATTGCATGTTTATCAATACATAAATTCATAGGCACTTCTATAAGAATCTATTTTGTTGATGTAATTAAGGAATTTATCATAAAAAGGATGTGAGCCTAAAGTAGCGCTGTCACCAATAATCACCAGCTTCTTTTTAGCCCTTGTCATAGCGACATTCATCCTGCGGACATCAGACAAAAACCCTATGATATTTTCTTCATTGGAACGCACCAGGCTGATAAAGATCATGTCACGCTCTTGCCCTTGAAAAGCATCGATTGTGTTGATGGTTATTTGTTGGGCCACAGGCAGAAATGCCTCATTTGCCAAATACAAATCTGTAAGCTGTTTTACCTGAAGCTTATATGGGGAGATTATTCCGATTTTTAAGTCTTCCTCCAAAATCCTTTCCGGGGTTAGGGTGTTTATTTGTTCTTCCACCAGTTTTAGCAGTAAATTGGCTTCTTCAACATTATAAAGGCTCCTGGTTTCAAAATCGCTTTGTTCTGTAAAACCACATCCGGCTGTATCTATAAATTGCACCGGTTTATCTCCAGGTAAAAGCAAAGCATTGCGCACAGAATCATGGGCCTGAAGGATGCCATCATAAAATACAGAACCGGAAAAATTCATGATTTCTTCATGCATCCTGTATTGCACCTGTAGCATTACATCTACTTTGTTCCTTTGGATGCATTTTTCAAACAATGTATTGCTGAGGCCTTCTTTAGCAGCCTCAAAAGATTTTATGGTAGGAGGCAGCTGGCAATGATCGCCGGCAAAAACCACTTTTTCAGCTTTCAAGATGGGTATCCAACAGGCAGGTTCAAGAGCTTGTGCAGCTTCATCAATAAACACTGTTTCAAATTTTTTACCTTTCAATATAGTATGTGAAGCACCTACCAGTGTACAGGCAATCACATCTGCCTTTTCGAGCAGATCGCTTACGATATAGAATTCCAGCTGGTCTGCTTCGTCACGAAGGCTTTTGGATTCGGACAGTAAAAGCTTTCTTTGCTCCCGCTCCGCATAGCCAAAGTTCCTTTTGTACTTCATGCCCATATTTTTAAACTCTTCTGCCCTTTTCCTGATCACCCTGAGGCCTGGATAATCTTTATGGTTGGCTATTTGGGAGTCCAATGTTTTGCTTAATATATTGTCTGTCACCCGTGCAGGATGGCCTAAGCGTATTACTTTTATATCCTGCTCTCCAAGTTTTTCGGCAAGTAGGTCCACGGCGGCATTGCTGGGTGCACATACAAGGACCTGATGTTGGTATTGCAGGGTTTGCTTGATAGCCTGGATAATTGTGGTAGTTTTTCCTGTGCCCGGAGGACCATGTATAATGGCTACATCTTTTGCCTTTTTAATCAGGTTTAGTGCCTTATTCTGGCTGAAATTCAAATCAGCATTTTCTTCTTCCACATAGTTTTCATCAAAGCTTGCAGGTTCTTGCCCTAAAAGTATATCCCGGAGGGCAGCTGTCCTGTTTCCATCTGACTCTATCATCTTTTTCATGGTGTATTCCATCTCCCGGTAAGAGGCTTCATCAAACAATAAGTCCACACCAAGCTTCCCACTTCCGGCCCAATCAGGAAGATCATCTACATTTAGTGTTATCACCATTGTATTGTTCCTTACATAATTAACCACACCGGAGACATTGTTTTCCCCTGCCTCTACCTCGCCATGGTTCGAAAAAAAGCTTATTACTTTTCCAGAAGAAAAAACATGTGGCTGGTCAATTTCAGCGCTTCGCTCCAGCTCAAGTATCAGGCGGTCAGCTTTGCCAAAATAGTTTTTCCTGATATAAACAGGGTACCAACATACACCTTCCTTTTTTCGCTGCTTAACAGAAGTATTTATAACCTTGGCTTTGTATTGTTCGAGATCTTCTTTCTTTTCGACTTTTAGCAAGGCTAGCACCTTTTTCAACTCTTCAATTGCCTTTGTCATATTTTAACGGTTAGCTTTTAGCGGTTGGCAATTTTCACATTGGATATTGGGTTATTTGAGCGCATAGTCTGGATAATCAGTTGCTGAGCAAAGATTGACAAAGTTAATTACAAAAAATATTAATTGATGGGAAAGGTTTAATTAAATGATTAATGATTAATGCTGAATGCTGAATGCTGAATGGTGAATGGTGAATGGTGTCAATATTTAATGGCTAAAAACTAATTGCTAATTGCTAACCGCTAAATCAAATGTTTTCTTGCTTTTTCTTTTATTCGTAACATATCCCTGTCCTGTCCTTTATGCGACTGTACATGATATATCAAATCCGTTAGTACACTTTCCCTGTATCCCAGCTTATTGGCAATCCTATTGCAGAACTTATATTCTTCAATCCTAATGGTGCCGTCCACTTCCATTAATTTAGTAAGGTTGTAGATGTATTCAAATTTTCTGTCTTCAGGTAGAGAACCAATTTGTATTTTTTGATTTTTATCATCAAAAAGTTTTATAACCTCACTTTCAGGAATACCGTTGTCCTTAGCAATCCTTTTGATGAATTCAAATTCTGTGGAAGCAACTTTACCATCTATTTTAGCTAGTTGAACCATAACATTGATTATTGGCGTAAACATCATATGATGGGATTTAAATTAATACTATTAAAAGATTCAAAGTTATTTAAACCATGTACAATTTAAGCTCAAAAAATTAAAATAAGAAGACAAGGTAATATATTAGGTTAAATTCACATTAAACAAAGTATAATGGAGGGGCTACATTTGGTACCTCAGGTTTTTTACCATCTTATATATGAATTTTCTAGCACATCTTTATTTAGCAGGTGATTCTGAACCTATCATTATAGGTAATTTTATAGGTGATTTTGTAAAAGGTCGCTTGAAGCAACAATATACACCTGCTATTTTACAAGGTATTTTCTTACATAGATGCATCGACACTTACACAGACCGCCACGAGGTGGTCATAAAAAGCAAGAAAAAGCTGCAAACGAGGTACAGGCATTATTCCGGAGTTTTGGTTGATATGTTCTATGACCATATTTTGGCCCGCAATTGGGAAAGGTTTCACCAGAAAGACCTTAAATATTTTACGGAAGATGTCTATTCGATTTTACTTAAAAATGAACCCCTATTCCCAGAAAAGGCAAAATTTCTTTTGCCCTATATGGTCAGGGAAAATTGGTTGTTAAATTATAGGGAAATAAACTGTATAGACGGGGCCCTAAAGGGTATGGCCAGGAGAACAAAATTCAAATCTGGAATGGAAACAGGGGTTGAATACTTACAATTGCACTATCTAGAATTTGAACAAGAATTTTTGCTATTCTTCCCTGAATTGATCAAGTACGTAAGTGAAGAAATGAATAAGATACACTTTCCTCAAAAATGACTTGATTTTTAATTTTTGTGATTGCTTATCTCCTAAAAGGGCTTGAAAAAGGATTTGCAAAGGGATTCATCGGGTTCATAAAGGGACCACCAAAACCATTTCCAAAATTACCTTCTGAATATCTTATCCCTGCTCCAATTGAAAATTTATCAGAGATTTTATAAAAAGCATTAAAATCCAGGTTTTTTGTGTTGCCAAAAGGATTGGCAAACCCAGTAGAAGCTCCATTTGTAGGAACTGAAAATTGAGCCATTCCAGTTAAAGTAAGCCGCTCATTCACGTGGTGATACCCACCACCACTGATAATATATTGATCTGAAAATAAAGTTTGTCCCTGGCCTTCTGCCCCAAATGAAGGATTAGTAAAATTAATTCTGCTATAGCCCAGGCCCATTAAAAGGCCTGAACGTGGAGTCAAGGCATAAGAACCTGTGGCTTCAAAATAATTATTTAAAAATTGTGTATTGCCCATTGGCATGCGCATACTTCCAAAACCTAAGCCTGCATTTACACCAATCCTCAAAGACTGATATGTGTTTTTCACCTTTAAGGAATCACCTGCACCAAAACTGTAACTGGTAATAACAGTAAAGGAAATAAGCAAAATCAGAGTTATTCTTTTCATAAACATTTCATTTGGGCATTATGTAAATATAATCAATAGGTTCAATTATTAAAATGTACTTATCAACTAATAATTATTTGATCATGAACAGTCTAAAATTTATACCTATGTTCATTTAACAATTAAATTCATCCATTGTTGCACAATAGGCATGCCATAAAACTGTAAATCCATGTTTCTTATTGTTAATATCTAAAGTTTCGCAGATAATGTTTTGTCACTTTTTTTGCTTTAAAGGGCAAAAAAACCGCCAAAACTTCCGCCTTTTATATTATTAACGCTGGGTTGAAACCCAGGGCTAATAATATTTGACCCTTTCATGGTCTCAAATGGAAACATTCAATAGAACTCCATTTGCTTAATAGCTAGTTTAGGTACGCTCCATTCTATTTAAAGTTTTGTGCGAAACTTCAGTAAATATCAAACCAAATCAATCTGCATTAGATTATTGATTTTCAAATTCTAATATTTCATCAAGATAGTTTTCAGATTCTTTTAATTTTTCATCATATTTTTTATAAATCCATATTGAAAAGACTAAAAGCACAGCTACAATCAAAAATACCCAGAAAATATAGGCAAAAAACAGTGGTTCTTTCCATATCGAAAGCCCAAATATACTTTTTAATATTACGGGTATTAAAGTAATATACCATATGAATACAATACCAATATCATATTTTGAAGATGCTGCAGTATGCTCCCTAAAGTTTCTAATTGTTTTTTGAAGCTCAATTAAGGACATCTGAAAATACTGTGGCTTTTTAATTTTTAAATGATGCACAAAAGACCAAAGCATCAACAAGCCTCCAACAATTCCTGGAATGCTATATTCAAAATCATTAAAATTGGCACTGGAATACCATAAGGAAATTAAAAAATAAACAAATGCCAAATTCCTCCCTAATACAGAAACATTGATCATCTTGTCAAGTTCTCCCACTACTTTATCCAGTTTCATTTTCATTAACATATCTTCTTTTAGTTTAAGTTTATATTTTAATTTAGCATCCTCTTCGTCCCAATATTTTTTCATTTCTTCAATATCCATAGCTTAATTGTTTACCAGTGAAAAATACTCCTTTAACTTAGCTTTAATGCGGTTCAATTTTGTACCCACATTCGTTTCCGATATCCCTATTATTTCTGCAATTTCTTTATAGCTTTTATCCTCAAGGTAAAGGATGATGATTGCTTTATTGAAATCATCTAGCTGATCAATAAACTTTTGCAATTGTAAGGACTTTTTACTTAATTCTTCTGCATGCCCTTCATCCTCAGTTATTTGAAAGATAGATTCTGTCAAAGAGGTATTGGTTTTCTTAATTTTTATACCTTTCCTGTAAAATGATATAGATACATTCAATGCAATCCTGTAAATCCAGGTGGAAACCTTATATTGGTCATTATAAAATGGCATTGATTTCCACAATTGAATCAGGATTTCCTGCTCCAAGTCTTTCCTGTCTTCGAGATCTTTGCAGTAAATAGAAATAATTTTGTACAAGATCCCTTTATTGTTGTTTATCAACTTTACAAACTTCTCTTTTTGGGCTGTTTGGGTCAATGGCTTGTTTGTTTATTATATTATTCGTTGTGGTTAAGATAAAATCACAAAGTTTTTGAGTTATTTTTTAATTGATTTTCAAAATATTTAATATTTAATGATTTTAAGCATATTAATGCCGAACAATTAATATTATAATAGGATAATTTTATTATTGGTAAAATTTAAATTTTTTGAGATGCCAGAAATCACAGAAGCAGAAAAAGTAAATCTACTTCATACATTATTAAAAGAAGCAAAAATTGAAGAACTGACATCAATTTTACAGGAGATGCCCACTGTGGAGGTGGCAGAATTTCTTCAGCATCTGGAAGATGAGAAATCCATAAAATTTTTGCTTAAAAGATTTGCCCCGACCTATCAGGGAAGGATCTTTAGCGATTTTGATGAAGAAATTCAGCTTCGATTAGTTGATCAGTTTGACAAACGGGAGTTTGCATTGATTTTCACCCATATGTCGTCAGACATAAGGGCAGATTTGTACCAGGAACTTTCAGCAGAACAACAAACTTCACTGCTTCCTTTTCTGGACAAAAATATCCGGGAGGATGTAATTTCATTAAGCTCCTACCCTCCCGAAACAGCAGGAGGTATTATGAATACTGATTTTGCTACTATTTTGAACACGATGTCGGTAGAGCAGGCAATTGAAAAAATAAGAAAGGACGCACCCTCAAAAAAAATGGTATACTACAATTACGTAGTAGATGAACAGCAGAAACTTGTAGGTTTCTTAACCCTTCGCGATCTTATATTGGCAAACCCCAAAGATTTGGTTGCCGATAAAGTACATGAAAGATATGTTAGTGCCGAAGTCACAGAAGACCGGGAATCTGTAGCACAAAAAATTGCAAAGTATGACTTATTGGCCATTCCTGTTGTGAATGCACAGGGCCAGTTGGCAGGGATTGTTTCACACGATGATGCAATAGATGTAATCAGGGCAGAACATACCGAAGACATGGAAAAATTTATGGGTATCGTTCCTGACGATGATGGTTTGAGCTATCTGGATACCTCAACGGTTCAACATTTTCGAAAAAGGATTGTTTGGCTGGTTGGCCTAGCGGCAGTGGGAATTATTTCAGGAGCTATTGTACATGCATACGAAGCCACCATAGAAACTTTGTTGATCCTTGCACTGTACATGCCCATGATGGCCGACACAGGTGGCAATGCCGGGAGCCAGGCTGCCACAGTGGTGATCAGGGCAATTGCCCTGGGGGAAGTGAAGCTTTCCAGCTGGTTTAAGATTATTTTCAAAGAAATCAGGATTGCCCTTTTAGTGTCTTTATGTTTGGGGGGCCTGGCATATATTAAAATATACTTACTTTCTACCGAAACTACCTTACCAGATGGGCTTAACCTATCAAAAGTTGCCATCATTATTTCCCTAGCTTTGGGCATCCAGGTAATTTCTTCATCTGTAATCGGTGCTGGTTTGCCATTGATCGTCAAAAAATTAGGCGGAGACCCTGCCGTGGCTGCAAGCCCTGCCATAACCACAATTGTAGATATAACAGGCCTCCTGATATATTTTGGAATGGCTACTGCATTTTTGTTGTGATTTAGCGCATTAGGAGATTGTATGAAAAACAAAAAGATTTAAAATCAAATTGGTTTTTTTGAGACTTTTATGAAATATTTTAATCCAGTACAATGCTTCATTTTCCATTTGATTAGTTGTTTTTTCACTACATTTTAATCGATGCAAATTAATTGCATTGAATATATTGACTGGTCATTGAAAATACTTAAATCAATAAATTATTAAAAAATAAAATAAATAATATATTTGTGCTTTGGTGATGGAGTTCACCTTAAACCGCCCTTCTTCAGGTGCTGATAACTCCTACTGAAAATACTTATCGGTAGTAGTAGATGCATTATATGAAAAATAAGAAAAAGATTTCAAAATTTACAGGATTCAGGAAGCAGTTAACTACTTCTGAGCACTTCTCCATTGTACAATATTCCCTTAAATGGTTATTGATCGCTACTATAGTGGGCGGCCTTGTGGGGACAGCATCTGCTATATTCCTGGTTTTGTTAGAAAATGCAACCAATTGGCGTGAAGAAAACATCTGGATCATTGCATTGCTTCCTCTGGGAGGTTTGATGATTGGACTGGTTTATCATTATTGGGGACGAGATGTAGAAGCTGGCAACAACATCCTGATAGAAGAAATTCATCATCCAAAACGTGTTGTCCCTTTTAAAATGGCCCCATTGGTATTTTTCGGGACTGTTGCTACACATTTTTTTGGGGGATCGGCAGGAAGAGAGGGCACTGCAGTACAGATGGGAGGTTCCATCGCAGACCAGCTTACTTATTTGTTTCGGTTGCATGCTGGCGATAGGAAAATCCTAATTATAACTGGAATCTGCGCTGGATTTGCATCTGTATTTGGAACACCGCTTGCCGGGGCCATTTTTGGCCTGGAGGTATTTTTTATGGGAAGGATAAAATACGATGCCCTCTTCCCTGGGTTTCTTGCTGCAATTTTAGCAGATTACATAACAACTGCCTGGGGAGTTGGCCATATCCATTATGAAATTTTAGTGGTGCCGGAACTTGGTTTTTTAAACATATTGTATGCTATTATTGCAGGCATCTGCTTTGGGCTTACTGCCATGATTTTTGCAAATACAACACATTCTATTGGCAGATTATTTAAAGAAAATATAAAATTTCCTCCTCTAAGGTTATTTATAGGCGGTATTATAGTGGCTGCTGCTGTTTTTGCCGTAAGCACTACAAAATACATTGGCCTGGGTATTCCCACCATTCTCGATTCTTTTTCCACTTCGCTCCCTCCTTATGATTTTGCGGTAAAATTAATTTTTACGGCAGTTACGCTAGGAGCTGGTTTTAAAGGGGGAGAAGTTACGCCTTTATTTTTTATAGGCGCTACCTTAGGAAACGCATTGGCATTGGTTATACCCCTGCCCATGGCTTTATTGGCAGGAATGGGTTTTGTAGCTGTATTTTCAGGCGCCGCCAATACACCCCTTGCTACAACCATAATGGCAATAGAACTTTTTGGTTTGGAATGTGGGATTTATGCAGGAATTGCCTGTGTGGTCAGCTACCTCTTCTCTGGTCATTCTGGCATCTATACCTCACAGGTTATTGGCCATCCCAAACATGAAAGATTTTCCAAAGAAGAAGGGCAAATGATAGCTTCGGTAAAAGGATTAAGGAGAACTGCAGGGGAGAAAGAGAATGTAACGGATTGAATTGCGAATGTGTGGATGCAAGATGATGCGAAATTAACGAGTCACCAATTCTTGTCACTTAAAATCATTAAATATCAAACTTAAAGTTTCTTCGTTAGCCGCTTCCTTTTATCCTTGGTCAGGGATTTGCGAAAATAATCGGCGTGGAAATACATAGGTATAAAATTAATCGTAATCTTTTCCGTCAGGTTCCAACTTCAGCTCTCCAAGCCCGTGCAGGCCTCGTTTCTTGACGCCGCTGCTTTTTATTTTAAGGACTTCAGGCCCTCATAATGCCCATGGAATAAAAAGAGGCTGCTTACAAGGAAACTGAAAAGTAAAAACCAACCAAAACCACTTTATCTTTATTAAGATAAGGTTTGCAGGTGAAACATCTGCAAAACAGACAGCAATTACGCTTGAAAAAAACATTTTGATAAAAGCTCACCTATAGGCATAGGAATTCTACCCATCCAATAT
>JALZND010000445.1 GCA_030857845.1 Bacteroidota bacterium
ATGGCAGAGCTATTCAAAGAAGTAGTATCTGATATTTTTAAGGAAGAAACACAGTATTATCAGAATGAGCGTAAAAAGTATATCTCACAAATTACCGAACAGAATAATCGACTTACTAAATCCAGAGAACTTTTACTAACAGATGCAATTGACGCATCGGACTACAAATTGATCAAATCAGAATGTGAAGAAAAAATTGCAAAACTTGAAGCTGAACTTAAAGATTTTGTGACAAACTCTTTAAAACTAATAGCATAGAAGACATCATTGAAAAAGCAGCAAATAATCTTATAAACTTCGTTTTTTTATACGAAGAGGCAGATATTGAAGGCAAGCGTTTAATTATTGGTTCGATCTTTCCCGAAAAATGGAGTTTTGACAAATTGCGAGGTCGAACCACAATGGTCAATGAAGAAGCCTCACTTATATATTTGATTAATAGCACTTACTGCATAAAAAAACCGGGGTAAGATCAAAAATCAGAACTTACTCCGGTAAGGTGAACCTGGAGGGAGTCGAACCCCCAACCTCCTGATCCGTAGTCAGGTGCTCTATCCAATTAAGCTACAGGTCCGGTTTATAAAAAACAAAAGTGCAAAAAATAATTACTATTTAAAGAATATTTATCTTTTCCCAATCGAATGGCAAATCTATGAAATTATTGTTTTAATAAAAAGGGGTCATTTAGGATTGAATTTTATATTTATAGTATATTTGCCTGATTTTAAACTTTACTTCAAAAAGATGAAAAAGCTTTGTTTACTTTTATGGTGCCTTTTATTTTTAAATGCCGCTTATGCCAATGACAACAATGGACCTGGCAAAGCTGAGAAGGAGAATGATTCTAATCAAGGCCAAAAACAAGAGGCTACCGAAGCAAGTCCGAATTTTCCGGGAAGTTTACGTATTGGTTTTGCTTTAAGCTTTTTAAGGGATGCCCCGGAAGATATGAAACTTGGCTGGTGGAAAAGTAGGTCGGTTGACATTTATTATATCCTTGATCTTCCTTTGGGCAATTCACGGTTTACTTTTAATCCGGGAATAGGTTTGGGTATTGAAAGATTTGGCTTTATGAGACCGGTTGCTTTTGACAGGATTTCGGAACAAGAGGTACAAATTGTTAATATCGACGCATTAAATCCGAGTAAATCACTTTTAAATGCTAATTATCTTGATATCCCTTTAGAATTGAAATATCATTTTGGAGCAACCATGTATTCTGGTTTTAACATAGCTGTTGGTGGTAGGGTTGGATACCTAATAGATGCCAAAACAAAAGTAAATTATGAAGAAAATGGTAGCGCAATAAAACTAAAAACCAAGGATGATTTTAACCTTAACAAGTTGCGCTATGGTGTTACAGCAAGAGTTGGCTTGGGAAGGTTCAATCTGTTTTATTATCAAAATCTATCGCCCCTTTTTAAGAGCAATCAAGGTCCGTCAAGTACAGATATGTACCACTTCAAAGCTGGTATATCTTTTTCAGCCTTTTAAATCACCCTGAAAAAATTTATACTAATTCCTTAATTGGCTATCCTTTTAAGGAATTAGTATTTTCCTTATTTCACTAATTTGAAGTCTGCCTCTTTAACATCTCTTGAATTAGTACCTACAAATACTTTAAAGTCCCCTGGTTCTGAAATATATTCTAAATTGACATTGTAAAACCTAAGGTCTTTTTCGGACAATTTAAAAGAAATTTTTTGGCTCTAGCTTTCAAAAATATTTTCCTGAAATCCTTTAATTCTTTTACTGCAGGTGTAATACTTGCAACCATATCCCTTACATATAATTGCACAATTTCACTGCCATCATATTTACCTGCATTTGAAATGGTAATGCTTAGGTTTATTTCTCCATTGGCATTCAGATCTTTTTTGTCCAGCTTAATATCGCCATATTCAAATTTGGTATAACTAAGCCCAAAACCAAAAGGATAAAGCGGGTCATTGGACACATCCAAATAACGCGATTTATATTTTTCTAGGACATCATCACCTATTGGCCTCCCTGTATTTTTATGGTTATAATACAAGGGAACCTGTCCCACATTTTGAGGAAAAGTGGCCGTAATTTTTCCCGATGGGTTATAAGCACCAAAAAGCACATCTGCAATGGCATTTCCAGCCTCTGTCCCAGCAAACCATGTTTCCAAAATGGCATCCACATTTTCATTTTCCCAGGTGATGGCAAGAGGTCTGCCACTCATTAAAACCAAAACTATTGGCTTTCCAGTAGCTTTCAAGGCTTTTAACAGGTCCAGCTGATTGCCAGGTAGAGTTAGTTATGTCACTCCGGCTTGCCGCCTCTCCACTCATGCCCTGCGACTCTCCCAGCACGGCCACTACAACATCCGATTTATTGGCAGTGGCTACAGCTTCTTGTATCATAGCTTCTGGTGACCTTGTATCTATTTCCAACTCGCCGCCATGGGCATTTAATTTGTCAATAATTAGTTTATTATTAGTAAAATTTGCCCCTTTTGCATAGTTGATAGTAACAGCATTCCCTGCAACATTTTTTATCCCCTGGTCCACACTTATTGCTTGCTTCCAGTCGCCTGCAGCACTCCAGCTGCCGATCATGTCCCTTTTATTTTTTGCTAATGGACCTATTAAAGCAATGGAACCTGTTTTTTTCAAAGGAAGAACTCCTTTTTGATTTTTTAGAAGCACCATGCTTTTGCGTGCAATATCCCTGGCAGCATTGCGGAATGCGACATCTTTAAATACCTTGTCTGAACGCTTCTGGTCTGCATATTTATATGGATTTTCAAATAAGCCCAATTTATATTTTGTCACCAGGATCCTCCTGCAGGCCTTGTCAATTTCTGCAACGCTTATTTTATTTTCGTCTGTGAGCTTTTTCAGGTTATTTAGAAATACTTCCCCAACCATATCCATATCCACGCTTGACTTTAAGGTCATTGCTGCAACTTCCACTTCATCTTTCGCCACCCCATGTTCCTTCAATTCATTGAGTGAGGTATAATCGGAAACTACCAGGCCCTCATAACCCCATTGATTTCTGAGTAGCTCGTTCAAAAGCCAGGGATCACCTGATGCAGGAACCCCGTTTATTTCATTAAAAGACGTCATGATACTTCCTGCACCCGCATCTAGGGCTGCTTTATATGGCGGAAGATAATATTGAAACATCTTGATTTTACTCATATCAACAGGATTGTAATCCCTGCCTGCTTCACCTGCACCATAAAGGGCAAAATGTTTAACACAAGCCATAAC
>JALZND010000003.1 GCA_030857845.1 Bacteroidota bacterium
CGGACCCTGTCACAGCCCATAATATTTATTTAAAGCCCTTAGAAAAAAAATCGATAATAGAAATTTTACAAAAACATCAAATTGATGCAGTATTGCCCACTATGGGAGGACAAACTGCATTAAACCTTGCTATTGACTGTGAAAATGCAGGAATCTTGAAAAAATTTGGGGTAAGGATAATAGGAGTTGACATTAAGGCAATAGAAACCACTGAAGACCGGGAAAAATTCAGGCTGAAAATGCATGAATTAAATATGAACGTCTGCAAAGGTGCCACTGCAACCTCATTCCTTCAAGGCAAAGAAATAGCGCAGGAAATTGGTTTCCCTCTTGTTATCAGACCCTCCTATACATTGGTTGGAACTGGGGGAGGATTTGTTGAAACCGCAGAAAAATTTGAAAAAGCACTTACTGCTGGCCTCCACGCCTCGCCGATTCACGAAGTTCTTGTAGAGCAAAGCATCATGGGCTGGACGGAATATGAGTTGGAGCTGCTACGGGACAATATTGGAAACGTTATTATCATTTGCTCAATCGAAAATTTCGATCCTATGGGCATCCATACCGGAGATTCAATAACAGTAGAACCGGCCATGACTTTATCTGATACTGTTTACCAGAACATGAGGAACCTTGCCATAAAAATGATGAACGGGATCGGTCAGTTTGCGGGAGGGTGCAATGTACAGTTTGCAGTAAACCCTTTAGATGAGTCCATTGTAGGTATAGAAATCAACCCGCGTGTCTCCAGGTCTTCAGCATTGGCTTCAATAGCAACCGGGTACCCCATTGCAAAAATAGCGGCAAAATTAGCAATCGGGTATAACCTTGATGAGCTCAGCAACCAGATCACCAAAAATACCTCTGCCTTTTTTGAACCTGCTATTGATTATGTTATTGTAAAGATCCCAGGTGGAATTTTGATATTCAAAGGCGCTGACTGCGAGCTTGGCCTCCAGATGAAATTTGTAGGTGAAATAATGGGAATTGGCAGGAATTTTCAGGAAGCCCTGCAAAAAGCCTGTCAATCCCTGGAGATTCAGAAGGAATGGACTCGGTGCAGATGGAAAAGAATTAACCAATCAAACACAAATCCTTCACAGCCTAAAACATCCAAGTAATAATAGGTTGTTCCATATTTATGATGCATTTAAATTAGGCATACCGTTCAAAACCATTCAAAATCTGACCAAGATTGATAAATGGTTCCTTCAGCAAATAGAAGAGTTGGTAATTTTGGAACGGGAGATCCAAAAGCGTAGCTTCAACTCCCTGCCTGTTGAGCTGCTTCGCAAAGCAAAGGAAAAAGGCTATGCAGATAGGCAAATTGGGCACCTTTTAAAATGCCTTGAAAGTGATGTGCACAAAAAAAGAACCGAAATAGGGATAAAAAGGGTCTTTAAACTTGTTGATACATGTGCTGCAGAATTTGAAGCCAAAACACCTTATTACTATTCAAGTTTTGAAAAAGAAAACGAATCTATTGTTACGGATAAGAAAAAAGTTGTAATACTGGGTTAAGGACCAACACGAATTGGCCAAGGGATTGAATTTGATTATTCCTGTGTCCATGGTGTACTTGCAGCAAAAGAAGAATTGAGGAATATACTAAAAAAATTGCCTTGGCCTTGAAAACTGTGGGTTTGATCAACATCCAATTTGCCATTAAAAATGATTCGGTATATATTATTGAGGCCAATCCCAGGGCTTCCCGTACTGTACCCTTTATCTGTAAAGCTTACAGGGAACCATATGTTAATTATGCCACCAAAATTATGTTGGGGCACAAAAAGCTTAAAGTTTTAATTTTAGCCCCCATAAACATGGGTATGCTATAAAAGTACCAGTATTTTCGTTTAATAAGTTCCCAAATGTGAACAAGGAACTAGGTCCTGAAATGAAGTCAACGGGGGAAGCCATCTATTTTATAGATGACTTGATGGACGACTATTTCTTGAAAATCTACAGCGAACGAAACTTATACCTTAGTAAATAAGTTAAAGAAATTATATAAATAGAGTATAGATGATAAAATTCCTTATTATAACTTTCATTATATTTTACTTGATTTTCAAGTTTGGAGGCTTGTTGCTTAGGTTTGTTTTCCGAGCAATAGGGGCGCGTGTTCAGCAAAAATATACGGAACAGCACAATACCTTCAACCGCACAAAACCAAATGGAAGTAATGTAGATGTAGAATATAAAGTCCCTAAGCAGAAAAACCCAGAATTTAAAGGTGGGGAATATGTTGACTACGAAGATGTAAAATAATTCGGTGCCTTATCCCTGCTACCAGTTTTGTTTATCCCTTTTGGTCTTGGGCTTGTTTACTTTTTTTTTACTAATATTTTGATATTGCTGGGCTTTATACGTATTGTATGTCTGCCCTTGCTGTGTAGTGCGTACAGTCTTGGCACAACCTGATATTGTAAAAAACATTAACAAAATCATCAATTTCTTCACGGCATTTTTTATGTAAATTTATGGATTTTTTGTTAAAATATTCCATGAGGTAATTTTAAATGTGTTTTAGTACACTTTGACTCATTAAAAGTAGAAAATCATATCTCCATTGAGGAAATAGCTTTTCTACATATTTAATAATATTTACTGGATTTGTTATTGAAAATTAATGAATTACAAAAAAGGCAGGTCTTTATAGTTAAAGTTTATCTTGTTTTAAAAATTAACTAACTTTAAATTTGTTTGTATATATAACTGTAAGGAATGTCCTGGTTTAAGAGAAAAGATAAAGGTATACAGACACCAACGGAATCTAAAAAAGAAGCTCCGGATGGTCTTTGGTTTAAAACTCCTAGTGGAAAAATTATCCATACCCGAGAGTTAAAAAATAACGCATATGTTTGCCCAGAAGACGACTATCATGTGCGTATAGGCTCAAAAGAATATTTTGAAATCCTTTTTGACGACAATCAGTTCACTGAATTGGACAAAGATATGTCTTCGGCAGATCCCCTTAACTTTATTGATACAAAACCATATCCTGCCAGGATCATAGCTTCCCAAGAAAAAACCGAACTGAAAGATGCCGTAAAGTCTGCCTATGGCAAAATAGGAGGCATAGATATCGTTATTGGGTGTATGGATTTCAACTTTATAGGAGGATCTATGGGCTCGGTGGTCGGCGAAAAGATCAGTAGGGCAATAGATCATTGCCTTAAGCATAAAACGCCATTTATAATGATTTCCAAATCTGGGGGTGCAAGGATGATGGAAGCAGGTTTTTCCTTGATGCAAATGGCGAAAACTTCTGCAAAACTAGCCCTGCTCTCAGAAGCGAAAATCCCTTATATTTCCTTGCTGACTGATCCTACAACTGGTGGTGTAACAGCTTCTTTTGCCATGCTTGGCGATTTCAACATTGCAGAACCAGAAGCTTTGATAGGTTTTGCAGGTCCAAGGGTTATTCGTGAAACCATTGGTAAGGACCTTCCAAAAGGATTTCAATCTGCTGAATTTGTTTTAGAACATGGCTTTATCGATTTTATAATCGACAGGAGGAACCTAAAAACAAGGCTTATCTCATTAATAAAAATGCTGCAATAAGAAAAAGCCTTACCAGTGGCTATTTGTGTAATAAAAACAATATATATACATTATTAGATTTAATTAAATATATATATTTGTAAACCATTTCGATGGCTTTTTTAATGTAAATCAACAAAAAAATGACTACAGTTATTATAACATCAATAGTAGCTTTTACCCTCATAATTCTATTGCTGGTTTTATTGTTGCTATTTGCACAGTCAAAACTGGTGCAATCAGGCGACGTAAGAATTGTGGTAAATGGGGATGAGAGCAAAACTATAGTTGCTTCCGCAGGTTCAAGCCTTTTAACTACTTTGTCATCACAAAAAATTTTCCTTCCTTCTGCATGCGGAGGGGGTGGAACCTGTGCCATGTGCAAATGCGTCATTGAGGAAGGTGGCGGAGAGGTATTGCCAACAGAAGTTGGGCACCTTAGCAGGACAGAACAAAAACAAAATGTAAGGCTTTCATGCCAGGTTAAGGTAAAACAAGACATGAAAATAAGGATACCGGATGAAATTTTTGGTATCAAAAAGTGGGAGTGTGAAGTGGTTTCCAATTATAATGTTTCCACGTTCATCAAAGAGTTTGTTGTAAGGCTTCCTGAAGGTGAAGTATTGGATTTTGAATCTGGTGGTTATATACAAATAGATGTGCCTCCAATTATAGTCAATTTTAAAGATATGGACATTAAGCCAGATCCTGAAACTGGTGACGATCCTAAGAAATTCTATGCGGATTGGGACAAATTTAACCTTTGGAACCTGACCATGAAAAATGATGAGCCGATTTTCAGGGCTTATTCTATGGCCAATCATCCTGCTGAAGGAAATATTATTATGCTTAACATCCGTATTGCTACCCCACCTTGGGACAGGGCAGCAAATAAATGGATGGATGTAAACCCAGGTATTTGCTCGTCATATGTATTTTCCAGAAAACCAGGCGATAAAGTTACAATTTCAGGACCTTATGGAGAATTCCATATCAACCGCACAAAAAGGGAGATGATTTACATTGGCGGTGGAGCAGGAATGGCACCATTGAGATCGCATATTTTCCATCTTTTTCATACAGAAAAAACTGACAGAAAAGTGGCCTATTGGTATGGAGGCAGATCTAAAAGGGAATTGTTCTATACCGATCAATTCAGGAAAATTGAAGAAGAATTTCCAAACTTTAATTACAATATAGCCTTGTCTGAGCCACTTCCTGAAGATAATTGGGATGGACGGAAAGGATTTATACATCAGGTACTTTATGATGAATATCTAAGCAAACATCCTGAACCAGATGAAATTGAATATTACCTGTGTGGTCCTCCTTTAATGAATGCTGCAGTGCTTAAAATGTTGGACGATTTGGGCATTCCACCAGAAAATATTAGATTTGATGATTTTGGTGGTTAAAAATGTAAAAAAAGGGCGAATCAGAATTCGCCCTTTTTTTATATTTTTATTTTTTTTAATCTGTTCTTTTTCAAAAAAAATTATTTAAAATTTCCTCAACGCATTAAATATAAAATATACTTCCAAAATCCATTTTTTCATACCTTAATTGCCGCCTTTTTTATTCTTATTTTCAATTACAATATCTCCCAATTAATTGTCTAAGACTCCTAAAAGCTATTTCTTAATAATTGCTTTTAATGCAAATTATATAATTCCCTAAAATTCATGCAAGCGTAAGTATAGATATTATTGCCAGTGTTTACCTTTTTTCAATAAGATATTTTTGTATACAAATCAAGATGATTTAAAATATTTTATATGGATGCCCTGGTAATCGTCATATTCATTATAGGCTACTTAGCTATAGCCCTCGAACATACAATTAATATAAACAAAACAGCTTTTGCACTTATCACTGGAGTTTTATGCTGGACCATCTTTATATTGTTTGGCGATAATATTTCCTGGATCCAATCTGAATTGTCAAGGCACCTGGCATCTATTTCAGAGATACTGTTCTTCCTGTTAGGTGCAATGACAATTGTGGAGCTCATTGATGCAAATCATGGCTTTTATTTTATAACAAAAAGAATTACCACCCAAAATGGAAAAGTCCTTTTGTGGATCATATCAATCCTGGCTTTTTTCTTGTCGGCAATTCTTGATAACCTAACATCTTCTATAGTAATGGTTTCTTTATTAAGGAAGTTGGTTAAAAATCGTGTTCAAAGAAGGTTATTTGCTTGTATCGTAATTATTGCTGCAAACTCTGGAGGTGCTTGGACACCAATTGGTGACGTTACAACCACTATGTTGTGGATTGGGGGTCAGATTACTGCTTTATACACCATGCAAACAATCTTTTTGCCCAGCTTAATATCTTTAATTGTTCCTTTAATTTATTTATCAACAAGAATGAAGGATAAATTGGACATAAAAACCCCTATGATAAAGAACAGCATGGAATTTAAACCTGAAAAAGGATGTAAAACAATGTTATTTGTGGGTGTAGGATGTTTGTTGTTTGTCCCGGTGTTTAAAACTGTTACTCATTTACCGCCTTATATGGGAATGCTTTTAGGTTTAGGTATTATGTGGCTGGTTTCCGAAATTGTCCATATCAATAAATGTGAAACAGATAAAAAGCCTTATACGGTCATACATGCATTAACTAAAATCGATAGTGCAAGTGTTCTCTTCTTTTTAGGCATTCTAATTGCAATTGGCGCACTGGAGTCAATGGAAATCCTTGATCACCTTGCCCAATGGATGACACAAACCATTGGAGACTTGCGCGTAATAGTAGTTGTCATTGGCTTAGCTTCTGCTTTAATAGACAATGTGCCTCTAGTAGCTGCAACCATGGGCATGTACGACCTTGTTAATTTTCCACCTGACCACCTGCTTTGGAATTTCCTTGCCTATTGTGCAGGTACAGGGGGAAGCGTTTTGATAATCGGTTCTGCAGCTGGTGTAGCAGTTATGGGAATGGAAAGTATAGATTTTATGTGGTATGTCAAGAAGATTAGCTTTATAGCGCTAATAGGATATTTTTCAGGGGTTGTTACCTATTTATTCCAGACTATGTTTTTTAATTTTTGACAATTTTAAATTTTCAGGAAAATAATGAAATTGAAATTTTATCAAATTTTATGGTTTACAATCTTTTAATTCTTTAAATTTTTCTTTAAGTTGAGTATGATTTAATTTATGTCATATGATTTCCGATAAAGATTTTTGCTCCTTCCATCTCAGGGATAAAATCAAAACCTTATTTGAAAAAGGAACATTTATTGTGGCTATCAGATATTATGGATATAAAGTAAACCTTTATCTACTTAATAATTTTTATGTGGAAGTTTTTTATAACCACAAATTAGATAGGATAGAAAAAATAGAATTAATGGAATCAAGGCATAGCCGCCTAAAATTTTATACCGATCAAATAAGTCTACAGGATTTATCCAAATAACTATTATTTATTCAAGAAAAAGAGGCAGTATCTAATTGAAGAATCTTGTTGTGCAATTCCCAAACTTGTGGGATTAGCAGGATGGTACCATCATTATTAATAGTATAGTCAGCTTTAATCTTACGCTCCTCATCTGACATCTGCTTTGCAATGATTGCTTTAGCTTGTTCTTCATTTCGATGCACATCCCTTAAAACCACCCTTCTGATCCTTGTATTTCCCGAAGCAGAAACATTGATCACCTTATCCAGGGTTTTGTAGGAGCCGGATTCAAAAAGTAAAGCAGCTTCTTTCAAAGTATAAGGCTTGTCATTATGCTTTTCCGCCCATGCACGATAATCAATATCAACCTTTGGGTGTACCATGCCATTTAAGGCTGCGAGTTGAACAGGGTCAGAAAAAACAATATTGGCTATAAAAACTTTGTTTAATTCTTCATCAATATACGCCTCAGCGCCAAAATGCTCTTTTACCCTTTCTATCAGGGAAGTGTCATTGTTAAGAAGCCATTTAGCACGGGAATCGGCATCATAAACTGGAATGCCAAAAATGGAGAAAATATTGCAGATTAAACTTTTTCCAGAACCAATTCCGCCTGTAATCCCTAATTTAAAGGTTTTTTTCTTCATATATGACCTTTATTGAAGGTGGGTCTATAGAAATATTAAATACATAATCAGGATGCTGCACAATTACAGGTGTAAGTGTAGAATCATTAAGGTTTAACCTTCTTAAATTTACTGCTACTTTAAATTTAGCATCTGGTACTTTGTCGAGGTTTTTATCATCTACATGAAAAGAAACTATTACATTGTTGCTTTTTAAGTATTGTGAGCTATCTTGAGGAAAGTTAAGTTTTTCCAAACTTACCACTTTTTCTTGAATGGTATATGGGGATACTTCAAAACTCACGACAACATTTTCAGGAAATACCTGGATAAGATCTGAGGCGTTTTCAGGCCTCACTGTTACATCAGCCTTATAATCCTGGACAATATCTTTTTTGGAAATTTGGATAGAAATAAAATCTGCAAGACTATCGATATAAGATGATGGTCCTTGTACCTCAATTGAATCAGGAAATACACTTAAAGGTGAAGTTATCCTATGATAAGAGCCTAAGGAAATATTGGCACTATCTATCTCAACAGCTACCTTTTTATACATTTTCCTTTCAATGTTGATCGGAATGGTATCGGTAACAATATAATTTAAATTGACCTCATTTATTTGCTCTGCTATAAGAGGTTTAAGTGTTGCACCCAAAATATATTTTCGTTCAGAAGGATTTTCAAGCCTTATCTGCAAAGGGTTTACCCTAAACCACAAGGTCCTCCTCAAAAGGTTCCATCCGCCGCCCGATACATCCAGGCTTACCCTATTGGGCAGCTTTTCCACCACGACTACCTCCGTATCATCAAAAATAAATTCAATTGGATAATTAATACGGGTTGTATAGGTATTGTTGAGGGCGTTGAAGAACCAAAAAGTAGTGGCTGCAATCACACACAAGAATATTATCTGCCAGCTTTCCTTGGTGCTGGAAGCAAAAAGCCCGGTAAACCAGGCTAATAAAATTTTTGCGTTTTTTATCAATTATTTAGTCTCCGTTTTTGGAAGATATTTTTTGCTCGCTTCTAGGGAAATCGCAGACTTTTCAAATCTCATTTTGATACCCTTGTCTATTTCTATTGTATAGGTGTCGTCTTCAATAGAAAAAACCCTTCCATGCAAACCTCCAATAGTCACAACCTGATCTCCTTTTTTTATGCTTTCCAAAAATGACTTCTGGTCTTTTGCCTTTTTCTGTTGAGGCCGGATCATAAAGAAATAAAAAACAATGGCGATACCGCCAAAAAGAAGGGCCTGACCTATCCAACCATTTTGAGAACTGGTAGCAACCTGCAAAATAATAAAATCGAACATAAATATAAACGAGAAAAAAAAGTTTATTTTTTAACAGGCCCTTCAGCCTGAGCTTCTCCTGCTTTTGGAGTAACCACAGTTTTTATGGACAGCTTTGTATCTGCAGGTACAGTGTTGGCAGTAATAGTAACAATTTTATTTTCCACACCTGATTTGTTTTTGCTATCATATTTAACCTGTACTTCTCCTGTTCCACCAACTGGTATTGGGGATTTGGTCCAATCTGGAACGGTACATCCACATGTAGCCGAAGCATTTTGAATAATTAAGGGCGCTTCTCCTACATTGGTAAATTTGAAGGTATGCGATACTACCACACCTTCTTTAATTGTTCCAAAATCAAATTCTTCGTGTTCAAACTTAAATTTTGGTGCTGGTCCGGAAGGAACTTCTTCGGCAGTCTCTACATTTTCGATTTGATTTTGGGCAAGGGTTAATTCTGGTTTTACTTTTGGGGCCTCCAGGTCAGCAACACGCTTTTCTAAACCATTGATACGGCTCTCAAGATCACTGTTGTTACAGCTAAACAAGACTAAAGAAAGGGCAATAAAACTTAACAAAGATGATAGTTTTTTCATTGGGATAAATTTGGATTGGTAAATTTATAAAATCAACTTAAAATCAAAAATCTTAGTTCAAATTTTTAATAATATAATTGGTGAAATCTTTTGTATTGGCTCTACCACCCAAATCAGCAGTGGTATTTTCTTTTATCTGCAAGGCTTTGTTCAAAGCTTCATCTATAAGTTTTGCTTTATCAAACATTTCAAGATGGTTCAACATCATTATTGCCGACCGCAACAATGCTGTAGGGTTGGCAATACCTTTTCCTGCTATATCCGGTGCACTGCCATGTACAGCCTCAAATATAGCGATTTCATCGCCAATATTTGCGCCAGCCACCAAACCTAATCCTCCTACAAGTCCAGCGCAAAGATCTGACAAAATATCTCCAAATAGGTTAGTAGAAACCAGGATATCATATCGTGAAGGCCTCATTACCAGCTGCATGCACATATTGTCGATAATTTTATCATCCATCTCAATATCAGGATATTCTACTTTTATTTCATTTCCTGCATCAAGAAACAATTTTCCTATACTTTTTAAGATATTGGCTTTATGAATAAGTGTGACTTGCTTTCTGTTATGTTTGCGAGCATATGCAAAAGCAGCCCTAATAATATTCAAGCATCCTTTCTTTGTAACCCGGGCAATTGAATCGGCCATTTGAAGCCTTTCGTCGTAATATTCAAGGCCTGAATATAAGCCTTCGGTATTTTCCCTGAACAAAACAAGGTCAACGTCCTTAAATACAGAGTCAACCCCTATGGTAGTAGCGCAAGGCCTTACGTTCTGGTACAAATCGAACATTTGACGCAACTGCACATTAACGCTCTTAAAACCTTTGCCAACCGGAGTAGTTATTGGGCCCTTAAGGCCTACTTTATTATTTTTTATAGAAGTAATCAAAGAATCAGGAATTAATTGCCCTTTAGCAGTTAAAGTCTCCTGCCCTGCATTCTCCCATTCCCACTCAATTTCTACGGCAGCAGCTTCAAAAACCCTTAAAACAGCCTCTGTAATTTCCGGACCTATACCGTCTCCTTCAATTAATGTTATTTTTTTCATTGAGTATGTTTTTATTTCTGACCTTTTATTTGTATCAGAAGTTCTTCAACATCTATTAATAGTTTTTCTGCTTTTTCTCTGGCGTCAGTAATCACTCTTTCCCCTTCTGATTTGGCAGTATTTTCTTGTAAATTTCTGCCTTGTATAAGCTGCTCGAGCAATTCCTCCAGTTTATATTTATACTTGTCCAACCTAAAAGTAATCTTGTCCCTTGTATTGGTACCAGTATCTGGCGCATATAATATCCCAACTACTGTACCTATACCAACTCCCGTAAACAAACCAAACAAACCGATCATTATCCTGTTCATAATTATATCTTTTTTATTTATTATCAATCAACCCTCTACCGCTCTTCCTTATCTTTCCTTCATTTTGTAGTTCATCTGCCACAACATCAAGGATACCGTTTATAAATTGGCGGCTTTTCGGTGTACTATAATTTTTAGAAATTTCTATATATTCATTGATGGTTACTTTTACTGGGATGCTAGGGAAATTCAGCATTTCGTTCAGCGCCATTTTTAAAATCACTTTATCCAATGCCGCAACCCTTTCAATATCCCAATTTTTTGTTTTTCCAGCAATCAAATCTTCATACTCACGGTCTCTTTTAATGGTTAAGTCAAAAATATCTTCAAAAAATATTCTGTCATCTTCCCAGTTAGATGCTAAGGCCATAAGCTCAAACTTCCCTTCATCTGGTGTCATAGATTTAATTGTCTTCAACACCATACTTTTTACAATAGATTTATCTTCCCCCCAATTTAAATCATCTTCTTCTAAAAATGATTTAATTAGATCATTTTTAAATATAAAATTTTTAACAACAGTTAGTACGAAGTCTTTATCCTCTTCAAAAGTATGTTCACTTCTTCCTTTATACTCCTGAAATTCAACTTCTTTAATCAATTCTTTATACCATTGTTTTAAAACATCTCTTTTTCCTGCCCAATCTACTTTGTTCCTTAAAGCCTCAACCTGTAATTCTTTATTGTTTTTTATTTTATCTACGACTTTATTTGATGAATAAGGCAAGGCCTCTTCAATATAGGTTATTTTTTTCTTTGCAGCTTTTTGCTTCTTATCCTCTGTTTCACTTTCTTCAATTTCAGCAAGTTCAGAAATAAGCAACAGCAACAACAAATATGTGTTGTAAATATTTTCTGCACTTTTGATCATTGTTTTACGAAGAAAGTCCAGGTCTTTTTTACTTTGATTATAGAAATTATCAATAGCACCTTGTGCAGCTTCCAACAATTCTGAAGATGTCCCTTCCGTATTATTTACGACCTTATCCAGGTAAAATTTTTCGAAAAGGTCAAAAACAACCAGTTTTTTAGCAGTTAACTCCTCTATATTCTGTGGCTCCATTGAGTTTAGGTCAGGCGAGAACTGCTCTTTAATCAAGTCTTTGGCTAAATTATAGTTTGCCTGTTGACATTGCTTAAAAGCAAATATATTTTGCATTGCCTTAATCCTCAATGATCTTCTGTTAAGCATGTATCAATATTTGAAAGAACGAAAAAAAACACTAAAAATTTAATATGCCAACTTCACTTTGCCCAAATCATTGATCCTTTTTTGTGCCAAAGCAATAGCGGCTTCCTGCGAAGGTATGCCTTCTGCCTCCGATTTAACCAATATATCCATGCAGGTATCATAGATTTTTTCTGCTTGTTTATAGGCAATTTCCCTACGATACCCCCCAATATATTCTGCATACACATTGATCAGCCCACCGGCATTGATCAGGAAGTCAGGAGCATAGACTATATTTTTTTCCAGAAGAAGCTTGCCATGTTTTTTTTCATCATGTAGCTGGTTATTTGCTGCACCTGCTATGATCTGGCATTTTAACCTTCCAATAGTGTTGTCATTTACTGTAGCTCCCAAAGCACATGGTGCATAAATATCCATATCCAAATCATAAACCTTATCCTGTGCCACTACTTCAACCTGGTGTTTTTTTGCTGTATCCTCAAGTTTTTCAATAGAAAGGTCGGTAATATATACCTTAGCATTTTCTTTAAGCAATAGCTCAACAAGGTGCGTGCCGACCTGGCCGACCCCTTGTACTGCTATTCTTTTACCTAATAAGCTATCGCTACCGTAAACTTTTTTGGCAGCAGCTTTCATGCCAAGGTATGTGCCATATGCTGTAACAGGCGAAGGGTCTCCCCCACCACCCAATGTTTCTGACAACCCTGTTACATGGTTGGTTTCCATGGAAATATATTCCATGTCACGGGTATTCATATTTACATCTTCGGCAGTGATATACCTGCCTCCTAAGCTTTCGATGAACCTTCCAAACCTCCGGAGGAAGGCTTCAGTTTTACTTTTTTTGGCATCTCCAATAATTACAGCCTTTCCGCCACCAATATTGAGGCCAGAAATGGCAGCTTTAAATGTCATGCCTCTGGATAGCCTCAAAACATCTGTAATAGCTTCTTCGTCAGAGGCATATTGCCACATCCTGGTACCTCCTAAGGCAGGGCCTAATACTGTATTATGTATAGCGATTATGGCTTTTAAGCCAGTAGGCTCGTCATGGCAAAATACTACTTGCTCGTGATTTAGCCTGGTAATTTCACTAAATATTGACTCAGTTTTAAAATTATCCATTTACATTATTCCCTCCGTCAGTGATTTTCATTATAGTTTCTTATCTTTGCCTCTTGATATGCCTAAATCCGCTACTTTGAAAACTGTTCACAAAAGTAGTTTTTTTCCATTACTATATCAACCTATAAAGAACCAACTATTATAATAATCGTTTAGTTTTCCGCGTGAAAGACTTAAAATATCTAAATAAATATCTTTATAAATACAGGTTCCAGCTTATTCTTGGAATCATATTTATTATCATTTCCAATGTGTTTGCCATTATTCCTGCCCAGGTTGTAAGGTATGCCTTTGATCTTATAAAAGAAAATGTAGATCTGTACAAATCATTTAATGGGTTCGATATTCAAAGTTCTATATATGATACCTTCACAAGCAGCATTGTGGTTTATGGCGTGGCGATACTTTTAATGGCCCTGCTCCGCGGGGTATTCCTGTTCATGGTAAGGCAGACGATAATTGCTGTTTCAAGGCATATTGAGTATGACCTTAAAAATGAAATCTATGCACATTACCAGTCACTTCCATTAAGTTTTTACAGAAGGAACAATACGGGTGACTTAATGGCGAGGATTTCTGAAGATGTAAGCAAAGTAAGGATGTACCTTGGCCCTGCCATAATGTATGGCCTCAACCTATTTACTTTGTTCCTAATGATCATTCCCATCATGTTCATGGTAAATACCAAACTTACTTTATATGCCTTATTACCACTGCCGCTCTTGTCAATCAGCATTTATTATGTAAATAATATCATAGACAAACGTTCTGAAGAAATTCAAAAAAGCTTATCAAACCTCTCCACATTTGTCCAGGAAGCATTTTCAGGCATCAGGGTCCTCAAGGCTTTTGTAAGGGAAAATCAATCGGCTGAAAAATTTTCTATAGAAAGTGATGAATATAGGGACAAATCCATTGGGTTGGCAAAAGTAAATGCGCTCTTTTTTCCGCTCATCATGGCACTAATTGGGTTGAGTGTAGTTTTAACTGTATATATTGGAGGTATAGAGGTTATTAATGGAGCTATTACTGCAGGAAATATAGCAGAATTCATCATATATGTAAACCTTCTGACATGGCCGGTTACTTCTTTAGGCTGGGTCACCAGTATCATCCAACGGGCTGCTGCGTCGCAACGACGCATTAATGAGTTCCTGGACTCAAAAAATGATATAATTTCTGAGGCAGATCTTCAGAAAAACATTAAAGGAGTAATTGAATTCAACAATGTTTCATTTGTATATCCTGACTCAGGGATTGTCGCATTAAGCAATATTACTTTTAAAGTCAACGAAGGGGAAACAATTGCTATAATAGGTACTACAGGATCAGGAAAAAGCACCATAGCATATTTATTGTGCAGGATGTACGATGTATCATCAGGAGAAATAATAATTGATGGTACTAAAATGAAAGATTATAATATTCCAAAGCTTAGGAGCCAAATAGGTTTCGTTCCCCAGGACGTATTTCTATTTTCGGATACTATAAGGAACAACATTGCATTTGGAACTAATGGCCTGGAAGAATCAAAAATTGTTCAAGCCGCTGAGGACGCCGATCTTGAAGAAAATATCAGAAGGTTTCCAAATGGATTTGAAACCAGGTTAGGAGAAAGAGGCATTACTTTATCCGGAGGGCAAAAGCAAAGGCTATCAATAGCCAGGGCAATAGCGCGTGACCCAAAAATCCTTATCCTGGATGATTGCCTTTCGGCAGTTGACACAAAAACTGAAAATACAATCCTAAAAAGCCTTGATAAAATCATGCGGGGAAGAACCTCAATAATTATTTCCCACAGGGTTTCATCAGCCAAATTATCGGATAAAATTATCGTTTTGGACGATGGGTTTATTGTTGAACAAGGAACACACGAATCGCTTCTTGATCAAAATGGTGTTTATAAAGAACTTTATGAAAAACAATTGCAATCAGAAGAAATAACTGAATAGCAATGCCTTTATAAATTAATTAGTAGATTTATTTTCGTCTGAAATGTAAAATACATCCGGACATTATTTTATAACATAACCTCAATGCATGCTTATAACCATTGTAACTTTTTAAAAGATTAAATAGGTTTTTTAAAAAAAATATCAAATATATAAAAACCACAAAAATTAGTTCATTATAAACTGCCTATCCATATTTACAAAAATTAGAATAAATATATTTTTCATTATATTTAAACAGGATAATTTTTTATAATACCTTTTTAAACTAAACCAAAGCCATTTTTTTATAAAGACCCGCCCAAAATTCAAGTATTTTGATTTTATGAATACCATGTAGGGAAAATAAATTTTTCGGCTACTATTTGCTATTAGTTCCTTGTAATATTGAATTATCAATCTTGCTTCCAAAGTAAAAACTTTAAACCTGTTTTTTTTATACAAAGGTCGCAAGAATTCAATAATGCAGTAAATATCAAATAATAATATATGAATCAGTTCATGTTTGCTACGGGGATTGAAAATAGCTATCCTACCATTTTACTTCCTAATGGAAAAACAAAGCGGGTAGATGAAATGGAAAAAGCAGGCCATTATACACATTACAAAGAAGATTTTCGCTTGGTCACAGAAACAGGCATAAAATTTTTGCGTTATGGGCCACCTTACTATACAACTCATAAAGGGCCTGGGCAATATGATTGGTCTTTTACCGATGAAACATTTAGATTGATGAAAGAAATGGGAATAACCCCCATTGTAGACCTTTGCCATTTTGGTGTACCGGATTGGGTTGGAAATTTTCAAAACCCACAGTTTCCCGAAATATTTTCGGAATATGCCGCAGCATTTGCCAGGAGGTTCCCTGATTTGAAATATTATACCCCGATAAATGAGATTTTCATTACTGCCATGTTTTCCGCTCAATACGGATGGTGGAATGAAAAAAAAACAGATGACTATAGCTTTGTTACAGCCATAAAGCATCTTTGTAAAGCAAATATTTTGGCTATGCAAGCTATATTGAAGGTACAGCCTAAAGCAATATTTATTCAAAGTGAATCTTGTGAATATTTTCATGCAGAAGACCCTACTTGTTTGGCAAAGGCAGAATTCCTAAACCAAAAGAGATTTATTTCTATGGATTTGACGGTAGGCAGGGAATTTAATTCTGATATGCATTTTTACCTCATGCAGAATGGCATGACCAAGGAAGAATATAATTGGTTCATGAATAACCCTAGCAAAGGCAGGGTAATATTAGGGACAGATTATTATGTCACTAATGAACATATGGTTCATAGAAACGGCTCTACTTCAGCATCTGGCGATGTTTTTGGATATTATGTTATTGCACGTCAATATTATGAAAGATATGGCCTGCCCATGATGCATACCGAAACAAACATGAAAGAGCCACATTCTATAGAGTGGCTTAGAAAGCAATGGGCTAACCTATATCAGCTTAAGCTTGATGGGATCCCGGTTATAGGATTTACCTGGTACAGCCTTATCGACCAAGTGGATTGGGACACTGCCCTTCGTGAAGATAATGGAAATATAAATTCCCTTGGTTTATACGATTTAAATAGAAATATAAGGCCAGTGGGCCAGGCTTATAAAGAATTGATCACACAATGGAGTGAAATCCTTCATTTTAAATGGGCACTAACCCCGCAGAAGAAAAGCAGAAAAATCCTCCAGCCGAGTATCTAAACCTTAGATACCCAATTACAAAAAAAGCGGGTTGAATGAAATATGGTATTTTGAACCTAACGTATTTCATCAACCCGCTTTTTTTTTGTTATAAGTGCTCCAGCAATAATTTCATCTACCACGCCTGGATCCAATAGTGTTGATGTGTCGCCAAGGTTTGAGGTATCACCTTCGGCAACTTTTCGTAATATCCTCCTCATGATCTTCCCCGATCTTGTCTTTGGCAGTCCGTTCACGATCTGTATTTTGTCAGGCCTGGCTATTTTACCAATCAGATCGGAAACTAATTCAAGGATTTCGCTTTTTATGGTTTCAGTGTCCCCTGCTTCGTCTTTGCAGATAATATAGGCATAAATGGCTTGCCCTTTTATGGCATGTGGGTATCCTACTACGGCAGTTTCTATAACCAGTGGGTGCTCGTCTATTGCACTTTCAATTTCTGCGGTTCCCAGGTTGTGGCCTGATACGATGATCACGTCATCAACCCTGCCAGTGATCCTGTAATAGCCTTCGTGGTCCCTTCGGCAACCATCTCCAGAGAAATATTTGCCTTCGAAAGCTGAAAAATAGGTTTGCCTGTACCGGTTGTGGTCGCCATAGATGGTCCTGGCCATGGAGGGCCAGGGAAAACCAATGCACAACCTCCCTTCAATACCGTTTCCTTTTAACGCTTCACCTTTCTCATCTACCAGCACAGGCTGTACCCCTGGCAATGGCAAAGTGGCAAAAGTTGGTTTTGTTTTGGTGATGCCTGCAAGCGGCGAGATCATGATGGCACCTGTTTCCGTCTGCCACCAAGTGTCTACAATTGGGCAGTTATTTTTTCCAATATGGTCATCGAACCAATGCCATGCTTCCGCATTAATAGGCTCGCCTACAGAGCCCAGCACCTTCAAGGAAGAAAGGTCGTACTTCTCTACAAAAGAAAGATCGGCCTTCATAAGGGACCGGATAGCTGTTGGGGCAGTGTAAAAAATATTAACTTTATGCTTTTCGGCAACCTGCCAGAACCTGCCCATGTCGGGATACGAAGGTACACCTTCAAAAATCACTGTTGTGGCGCCAGCACACAATGGTCCGTAAATGATATAGGAATGGCCCGTGACCCAGCCAATGTCTGCTGTGCACCAAAAAACTTCATTTTCTTCATACTGGAACACATTTATGAAAGAATATTCCACCCCCACCATATAGCCCCCGCATGTATGAACCATGCCTTTAGGCTTTCCTGTAGATCCGGAGGTATAGAGAATAAATAAGATGTCTTCGGCATCCATAGGTTCTGCCATACAAAAGGATTGGCATTTTGCCAGTTCTTCTTCCAGCCACAGGTCACGACCTTGTTGAATAGTTACTGTGCCACCCGTTCTTTTCAGTACAAGCACTTTTTCCACGGAAGGGCATTCCACCAAGGCTTCGTCGACGATTTTTTTCAGCCCAATTGATTTTGAGGCCCTGAAAGAACCGTCGGAAGTAATTACCAGCTTAGCACTGGCATCTTTGATTCTGTCGGCAAGAGAACGGGAGGAGAAACCGGCAAAGACTACAGAATGGATGGCACCAATCCTGGCACAAGCCAGGACAGCAATTGCCAGCTCCGGCACCATGGGCAGATACAAGCATATCACATCGCCTTTTTTTGCACCATTGTTTTTTAGGGCATTTGCAAATTGGCAAACCCTTTCAAACAATTCCTGGTATGAAAGCTTGATGAAAGGCTCTTCCGAACTGTTAGGTTCCCAAATTAGGGCTGTCTGAGAACCTCTTTCTGCCAGGTGACGGTCGAGACAGTTTTCGGTGATGTTTAGTTTGCCGCCTTTGAACCATTTTATATCTGGTTTGTGGAAATCATATTCCAGGACCTTGTCCCACTTCTTTATCCAAGTAAACCTTTCTGCCTCCTTGCCCCAAAACCCTTCAGGGTCTTCTACGCTTCTTTTGTAGGCTTGCTGGTATTTTTCAAATGAGTTCAATTTTTCTATCATGGCTAAAAAAGTTTAGGGGATTTTCAATTATGTGTGGCGGCCCCAGCGCCTTTGGGGTACCGGATCAACTCAACCATTTCCTGGACGTGCTCTGGCGGCCTGGGGGTAAAATACGATACTGAAATAGCAACAATGAAGTTAAAAATCATCCCTAAAGTGCCTATTCCTTCCGGGGAAATGCCCAACCACCAGTTCGCCGGAATATTACTTTCTGGAGGAAGAATAAACTTAAAATAAATTATATATGCGGCAGTAAAGGTTATTCCAGTTATCATACCTGCGATAGCGCCTTCTTTATTCATCCTTTTTACAAATATTCCCAAAATAATTGCAGGGAAAAATGATGAAGCAGCCAGCCCAAAGGCAAAAGCCACAACTTGTGCCACAAAACCAGGAGGGTTTATCCCAAAATATCCAGCTACGACAACAGCCAGGCTAGCTGCAATCCGTGCAGCCAATAATTCTCCCTTGTCAGAAATATCTTCTTTTATTGCTTTTTTAATAAAATCATGGGCTACAGAGGTAGAAATAACCAAAAGAAGCCCAGCGGCGGTTGATAATGCGGCTGCCAATCCTCCTGCTGCCACCAATGCCACCACCCAATTAGGAAGTTGTGCTATTTCAGGATTAGCAAGTACTATTATATCCTGGTCTATTTTCAATTCATTTATGTTGGAATCCTGATGGTACTGGATCAAGCCATCGTTGTTGATATCTGTAAAAGCTATGAGCCCGGTTTTTTCCCAGTTTTTAAACCATGAAGGAATTTCGGCATAACTGGAATTGTTGATAGTGGAAATAAGGTTTGTCCTGGCAAAAGCTGCCACAGCCGGGGCGGTAGTATATAAAATTGCGATAAAAAACAAAGCGTAACCAGCTGAAAGCCTCGCATCCCTAACTCTTGGAACTGTAAAAAACCGGACAATTACATGAGGAAGTCCAGCAGTGCCTACCATCAAAGCTGCTGTTATAAAGAAAATGTCCTGAATACTTTTTGTCCCTGATGTATAAGCAGCAAAACCGAGTTCCTGCTGAAGACCATCGAGTTTATCCAGCAAATAGGTGCCGTCAGATAATTTGGATCCAAAGCCAATCTGTGGAATGATATTGTCTGTCAATAAAATGGAAATAAATATTGCTGGGACCATGTAGGCAAAGATCAATACGCAATATTGTGCAACTTGTGTATAAGTAATGCCTTTCATGCCACCTAAAACTGCATAAAAAAACACAATCACCATTCCTATTATGACGCCCGTGGAAACATCAACCTCCAAAAACCTTGAGAATACTACCCCAACGCCCCGCATTTGCCCTGCAACATAAGTAAAAGAAATAAAAATAGCACAAATTACCGCCACCTGTCTGGCAACTTGTGAATAATACCGTTCCCCTACAAAATCAGGCACAGTAAATTTTCCAAATTTTCGAAGGTAAGGAGCCAATAAAAGAGCCAGGAGCACATAGCCTCCAGTCCATCCCATCAGATAAACCGCACCGTCATATCCCATGAAAGAAATTAATCCGGCCATAGAAATAAATGATGCCGCCGACATCCAATCTGCTGCTGTAGCCATTCCGTTCGCCAAAGGTGAAACGCCACCACCAGCAACATAAAATTCTTTGGTGGACCCTGCCCTGGACCAGAACGCAATGCCGATATATAATGAAAAACTTAAGCCTACAATTAGGTAAGTCCAGGTTTGTACATCCATATTATTTAATTCTCAACTGAGAAAAATTTCCTAACATTTTAGAAGCCTTAAATTTCTTCATTATTTATTCATTCTTCCCTAATTCCCAATCGTGTTTCTTATCCTTATTTTTATATTCATAATCATCTATTCTATCATCCTATCATTCTATCATTCTATCATTAACTCCTTCACTCCTCATCTACATGATATTGCCTATCCAACTTATTCATGAGGTACACATATATAAAAATCAACAGTACAAACACATAAATAGACCCTTGTTGTGCAAACCAAAAACCTAATTTGAACCCTCCCACCTTTAAGCTGTTCAAGCTTTCTGCAAATAATATCCCTGCCCCGAATGATACCAAAAACCAAATAGCTAGCAGTATTGAAAGATATTGCAGGTTTTTCTTCCAATAATTTTTCCGGGAAATTTTATCCATAGGGCTGTTCTTAACTATGATTTATTTTAATTTTGCAACTTGATTGGAAAATTCGCCATTACAATTCCTAATCAAATAAATACATTTACCTACTAACAGGAATAGAAAGAATTCAGGTTGGAAATTTAATTGAATTTTGAACAAATCAAATAAATTTTAAAATCGAATTTTGTTAAATATAAACTAGAACAGAAATCATTGCAATCTGTGCTATGTTATAATGGCAAAAGTACCCTTTAATGAACAAACCTATTTTTTCTGCTCGTCCTTAAAAATAAAAATCTGAGGTTTTTGCTTGTATTTTATATAACCACGGTACATCCCGGGAGTATTAAAAGGCATTGCAAAATTGCCTTCTTTGTCCAGGGCAATAATACCACCGTCGCCACCGACTTTTGCTAACTTGTTCATGATTACTTCATCAGATGCTGCTTGCACGCTTAGCCCTTTATATTTCATTAAAGCTGCAACATCATAAGCTACTTGATGCCTGATAAAATATTCTCCATGACCAGTAGCCGAGATGCCACATGTTTCATTATCTGCATAAGTTCCTGCTCCAATGATCGGCGAATCACCAATCCTGCCCCATTTTTTGTTAGACATGCCTCCGGTAGATGTCCCGGCAGCAATATTCCCAAATTTATCAAGAGCCACTGCTCCTACAGTACCGAATTTTTCTTCCCTTACCTTTTTCCCTGGTATTTCCTCTATGTTTTGACCTTGTGACCCTTGCGAGCTTTTTTCTTTTTTTAGCTGATCGAATCTTTTTTGATCGAAGAAATAAGAAGATTCTACAATTTCCAATCCACGCTCTTTTGCAAATTTTTCAGCACCTGGACCAGATAACATTACATGAGGAGAGTTTTTCATTACTTCAAGAGCTGCTTCAATAGGGTTTTTTACACTGGTAATACCTGCCACAGCTCCAGCATCCTTTTCTCTACCATCCATAATGGCAGCATCCAATTCTATAGTTTCTTCATGGCTGAATACAGCCCCCTTTCCAGCATTGAATAGCGGCGAGTCCTCTAAAATTTTAATTGTGGCTACCACAGCTTCTATACTTGTGCCACCCGCTTCAAGAATGCCATAACCAGCCAGAAGTGCTTCATTTAATTTTTCCCTATAAGAATTTTCAAGTTCTGACGACAAGCTATCTCTTTTAATAACTCCTGCCCCACCATGCACCACCAAAGAAATTTTTTGAATTTGCATATTATCTTGAGATTGAACATTTTGGAAACATAATATTATTGAAATTATAAGCGCAATTATTTTCATAAAAAATAAAATAAATAAATTAGTGTTATATAAGAAATAAAAATATCTCTACAGGCAATACCTAAATTAATACAATTATATCGGTAACATGTAAAAAGTGATTTTTCAAGCTAATAAAAAATTGGCTACTCTTTTTATTTTCCCTATAAAAATTTGTTAATGCTGCTTTATAACAATATTTTTGCACGATTTTAAGTGATAAAAATAGAAATTATTGCTTTGCAGATCCTTACAAATTGATAAATATATGCAAGAAGATAAAACAAGATATTCCGAAGAAGAATTAAAAGAGTTTGAAGGTCTGATCAGTGAAAAGCTTGACAAAGCCAAAAGTGAGCTTAATTATATCAAAGAATCGTTGAGCAGAAGGAATGACAGTGGCACAGATAATACTGCTGGTAGCTTAAAAGTACTCGAAGATGGTGCTGACACCTCGGAGAAAGAAAACTTAAGCCAACTTGCCGCCCGTCAACAAAAATTTATTTCACAATTAGAAAATGCTTTAGTCCGGATTAAAAACGGCACTTATGGGGTTTGTGTAGATACAGGAAAATTGATCCCTAAAGAAAGGTTGAGGGCAGTGCCGCATACCATGCATTCTATTGAAGCCAAATTGAGCAAAAACAGATAAAGGTGGATTTCTTGGCCTGCCATGTAGAAGCTCTTATTTTTTGTTCCTCAAATCCTGTAAAAGTCACAGAAATACAAACATGCCTAATTGAAATGTTTGGAACAAATATCCCTCAGGAAGCCCTAAACAGTACGCTGGAGGGCTTAATCTCTAGATATGAAGCCCCAAACTTTGCGTTTCAAATTGAAAAGATAGGAGAAGGCTACCAGTTCCTGACCAAACCTGCCTACCAGTCAAGCATAAGTATTTTACTGAGAAACCGCTCAAAAAAGCGGTTGTCAACTTCTGCCCTTGAAACACTTTCTATAATTGCTTATAAACAACCCATTTCAAAACCTCAAATAGAACAAATAAGAGGTGTAAACTGCGATTACACTTTACAAAAGCTTCTTGAAAAAGAACTTGTAGAAATAAAGGGAAAGTCAAATGCAATAGGAAGGCCATTAATTTATGGCACCACAGAAAAATTCATGAACTATTTTGGCTTGAACAGCCTTAAAGATTTGCCTGCTCCAAAAGATTTTAATGTAGAAGAAAATTCTATTGGCCATAGCGCCTAGATTAAGCAGCCATTTTTTTTAAACAATTTCTGCTATATAAATTTTATTAAGTCAATTATCAAATTTACCACTTTTAATACAGTAGTGATACTGAATCCCATGAGTAAGAAAACAGAATACAACGAAGGAGAGAAAAATCCAAGGAACCCTAACAACAAAAATGAAGGCCACGCAAAAAATGACCGAAAGAGGACTGCTTCAGGCCGCCCTGGTTATCTGCAACCCAAAGATAAAAAAGGGCCTTTTAAATATAATTCAAAAGAAGAAGGAAAGAACCGGGAAAGGAAAGAAAAACCTTATGGAAAGCCAGGAGCTAAAAATACAGGAAGAGGTGAATCGAGGCCAAAATTTTTTCAGCCTAAAGATGCAAGGCCAAAAACAGGAGGAGGAAGGGAAAGGCCGTTTAATGAAAACAGTTCTTTAAGGCCAGAAAGAACAGGAAAGCTTTCTTACAATAGAGGCAAAGAGGACAAGCCTTATTCAGAAAGGAGCAGCAAGCCTTCCTATTCAAAAGGACGCGACAATACATCTTCTTACGGTGCCAAGGACGATAAAAGAAAATCCTTTAGCAAAGATGACAAGCCCTATAATTCAGAAAGAGGAGCAAAAGGCAGTTTCTCCAAAGGAAAGGAGGGGAAGCCATATGGTGCCGGCGGTGACAGAAAAGGATCATCCCATACTGCATATAATAAAGAAACAGGTAAAACATCCTATGCCGGGCGCAGGGATATAAAGCCTACTCACATTAAAGAAGAAGGAAAAAGCAGTAATTTCCGAAAAGGTGGAAACCCATATGGTTCAGAACGTGCTGGCAGTGAACCTGGTTTCAGGGACAAAGACACCAAATCAAATTATAGCAGGGGCGATGACAAAAAAAGTTCTTTTCGAAAAGATGATAACGCACAAAGACAGGGAAGATCGGAAAAAACGCATTTTTCAAGGGATAAAGACGAAAAACCATCTTTTGGCAGAGGAGAAAAGAAGTCATACGAAAGTAGAGGGGAGAAAAGAACCTCATCGAGAGGAGATATAGGAGAAAATCCTATTAGAACGGAAAGAGAAGTAAGCAGGGATCGCGAAAAAAGAAATACTTCAGGACGTTTTGATAATGAAAAGGGAAATGGTGAAAATCCGGAAAAAAAGCCAAGGATTCCAAAAAGGGCTCCTGAAAAGAAAGATAGTGTAGCTGAACCCAAAAATGGCAATGGAGATATTAGATTGAATAGGTTTATAGCCAATGCCGGCATTTGTTCGAGGAGAGATGCAGATCTTTTAATCCAGGCAGGTGAAATTACCGTTAACGGTGAAATTGTTACTGAAATGGGCTATAAAGTTAATTATGGCGACGATATAAGATATAATAAAAAAAAGCTGAAGCGTGAGAAAATGGTTTATGTTTTATTGAACAAACCCAAAGATTTTATAACAACAACTGAAGACCCGGAAAATAGAAAAACCATCATGCAACTGGTAGATGGTGCTGGTGGTGAACGAATATATCCTGTAGGCAGGCTTGACAGGAATACTACAGGGTTGATTTTGCTTACGAATGATGGTGAGCTGGCAGAAAAGCTGTCCCATCCTTCCAATAACATGAAAAAGCTCTATCAAGTGGACCTAGATAAACCTATAACCGAAGAAGATTTATTGAAAATAAGGGAAGGGGTAATTTTGGAAGATGGACTGGCTGAAGTAGACCAGGTAGCAATTGTAACCAGTGACAAAACAAGCCTGGGGCTTCAGATACACAGTGGAAAAAACAGGATCGTAAGAAGGATATTTGAGCATTTAGGATATGATGTTGTAAAGTTAGACAGGGTGATGTATGCTGGATTAGACAAAAAAGACCTGCCCAGGGGAAAGTGGAGAATGCTTTCTGAACAGGAGGTTATAAGATTAAAATTCATGAAATAGTACCTGGTGCCTTAATTTATATTTTTGTGTGACAGCTAGTGATATTAAGCTGATAAGGGAAATGATTTATTGTTAAATTATTGGCAAATTTCAAGTCTGCTAAACTGAAAGCCCTGGATACAGGGCTTTCAGCGTTTAAGGGATATGATGACTTTAAAAAATTTTTGGAAAATGAATCGAAAAGAATGTACAGTATATAAAATGCAGCTAAAATTTAACTCACTTTTAAGTGTATTCTATTACTTTATTACCTTAGTTCCATGGATAATTTGGGAAGATAAAAAAGCAATCTTTTTGATTGTTATTTAATTCAATATATTGATAATGATAAGCAAATAAATGTAGATAAACTTTCCTATGATCAAGCAGTTTAATGGGAAATGAAATTTAACTAAGGCAAACCCATAAAATCTGAATTTAAATTAATATTCTTCTTTAAAAGGGAAAGTAAATTTTTAGGTAAAAAACTTAAAAAAACAACACCTGACATTTAAAAGCTTATCATGAACAAAAAAGTATTAATAACCGGTGGGTCTGGATTTATTGGAAAAAAACTATCAAAACTTTTAGTAAAACAAGGGTTTGAAGTAAACCACCTTAGTCGGAGCAAAACCGGCAGGGAAGATTATAAAACATATACCTGGGACATTGAAAAACAAATTATCGAAAAAGGAGCCTTAGAAACTGCCGATTATATTATACATCTGGCTGGTGCAAACGTAAGTGAAAAGAGGTGGACAGAAAAAAGAAAAAAGAAAATCCTTGAAAGTAGGACTGAATCTTCAAGTTTGTTATTTAAAAGGCTTTCAGAAGTGTCCCATAAAGTAAATTCGGTTATAAGTGCTTCGGGAGTGGGGATATATGGAGATACTGGCGATGAGCTAATTTCAGAAAATTCAAGCTACGGAAAAGACTTTCTGGCACAGGTTACCAAAAAATGGGAATCAGGGGTAGAGCAAATTGAAAAACTAAAAATAAGGGTTGTAAGGCTAAGGATTGGAATAGTTTTAGCAATGGAAGGTGGAGCATTGCCCAAACTAATTCAACCAATAAAATGGGGTGTAGGGGCTCCATTGGGATCAGGAAATCAATACTATAGCTGGATTCATATCCATGATTTGTGCAGGATATTTTTGGAAGCAATTGAAAACGAAAGGATGAGAGGAGCTTACAATGCAGTGGCGCCAAATCCATTAAAAAACAAAGATTTTACAAAAACAATTGCCTCTAAATTAAACAGGCCATTAATTCTGCCCAATATTCCACCTTTTGCCATGAAATTAATATTGGGTGAAATGTCAGAAATTGTTACAGGGGGCAATAAAGTCTCTTCTGAAAAATTACAAATTGAAGGGTTTAAATTCAAGTTTGAAGAATTTGGTGAAGCTATAGAAGACTTAATTTTTAATAAAGATCATACTGTTGATGTATGACAGATAGATAATGTGAAGCATAATTAATAGAAAAAATAAAATGAGCGAAAATAATAAAAACAACAATTCAAATACATTAGGCATAGAAGGGAACGGCCATTATAAAATACCTGCAACTGTTGACAAAGGGGTGAAAGTACGGAAATCAGAAACTGAAAAAAATAGCAAAAAGCTTATTGAATCTCCATTAAATAAAGAAAAACCTACTGTACATCCTTCTCCTGGCAAAGAAAGCAAACAAGTAAAGCCAGAGGAAGGAGTAGAAGATACTCAAATCAGGCAAGCTTTTGCTGACAGGGATTGGAACGAAATAAAAAGCTCTGACTCCTGGGCAATATTTAAGGTGATGGCAGAATTTGTAGAGGGATTTGAAAAACTTGCAAAAATTGGCCCTTGCGTTACCATTTTTGGTTCCGCCAGAACCCTTGACAACCACCCTTATTATATAATGACAGAAGAAATTGCTGCTAAATTAGTTAGGCATGG
>JALZND010000446.1 GCA_030857845.1 Bacteroidota bacterium
ATTTGTTGAAATGGTTTCCAGATATGGGTTAAAGGAAGAAAACCCACGTCTCTTAAAACTGGCCCTTAAAGAAAACGGGAGTAACCTGGGAAGAAGTGCTGCTGAAGCGCTCCTAAGGCAAGGAGGCGCTCCCATAGCTAAAAAAACATTAAATGATAAAGATGACCAGATAGCAATAAGCTTAGTGGCCTCATTGCGAGGTGTCGGATCAGCTGAGTCATTGAAACTTCTTGAAGAAATGGCATTTAATGAGGGGGCTCCCCTTACTGTTCGGCGGGAGGCAGCCAGGTCCATTGGGGGCAGCTACGACGGCGAGGAAAGGGTTTTGGAACTTTTGAGGAATGATAAATTTCCCCAAGAACTAAAGGCGTCCGCGGTGAATGGCCTAAGTTATGCGTGGAGAAAAAGTGTCCGTACAGAAGCTTCTGCCTATCTGGTGAGTGAATCGGGCCGCCAAAACCAGGCCCTTCCTCCATTGAACGATCTCATAAAAATGGAAGGCAATGCAGAAAATGGTTTGACTGTATATCAAAGAAACTGCATGGTTTGTCACCAGGCAAAGGAAATTGGGATTGATTTTGGTCCCAACCTTTCTGAAATAGGCAGTAAGCTTCCCAAAGAAGCGCAATTTATTTCTATTCTATACCCCGATGCAGGGATCAGCTTCGGGTATGAAGGCTTTGTAATCACGATGAAAGATGGCAGTACCCGTGCAGGAATTATTGCCAGTAAAACCGAAACAGATATCGATTTAAAAATGCCGGGAGGAAATACCGTCAGCATTAAAACCAATGATGTAGCTTCTATTAAACAAATGGAGAACTCTATGATGCCAACTGGTTTAGAAAATGCCATGACTACCCAGGAATTAGTTGATTTGGTGGCATTTCTTGTTTCTTTAAAAGCAAATTGATGTGACATTGCTCGCTTCTTCTTTAAGCTTGTTATACTTGTAAAAAAAGATAACATCCTCCCCGACAAGATTATGGGTGTTACAAGGGAAGGGTATACTGGGTTAAACAATGAACGGGAGGTATTATTCAATTGGAATCCTCAGGAGAAAAACTTGCTGTCATATGAATTTGGTATGCACCTTTAGGATCAGACGAATTTGTTAAGATTAACAAACGCTACATCATTGATGCTCCTTACATGTATTCAACTGAAGATAAAAACTTTACCGGTAAATTTAAGATAAGGGGCGTTGATTACTGGAACAGAAATGGGGAATTTTCTGATGAAGTGGTTGTAGATTTCAAAAAATAACTTAGATTAACACTGAGATTATAACTTTAACATTATATTTTTTTTTATTTCCCAAGCTTTTCCTTGAAATGCCAAAAACTAAAATACCATTGAGACCAGGTAAGTCTTTCAACAATATATTGAATCTGTTCTCCTGCCTGTTCTTTTCTGTAACGTGTAACATTTTAATGAACAGTTGCGGCAAAAACCCAAATCCAGGCTCTTGGGACAATTATGTAGGTGGAATAGGTACGGGATCGTCTGCCAGGGCAGCTGATTTAAACAATGATGGCATTTTGGATATCGTTATTGGCGCTGGGGGCAGGGAAAATAATGTAACCGATACCGCAGTCATTGCCATAAACGGGGCGAACGGGAAACTACTCTGGAAGATTCCAGGTATAAACCAAATGATTGGGTCAGCAGGATTCCTGGACGTAAATGATGATGGGATCCCGGACGTTTTTATCGGTGGCAGATCAGCCCAATTAATTGCCATTGATGGGTCCAATGGCAATATTTTATGGACATTTTCCAAAGTAAATCCAGACGTAAAAGGTCTTTTTGCTTTCTATAATCCTCAATTTATAGCCGATCAAAACAATGATGGCCATAAAGATATCCTTATTGCAAATGGTGGGGATAACTTTGTTGAAGCCCATAATCCCAACCGGCCCCCGGGGCGCCTTATGGTCATAAGCAGCAAAGATGGAAAGCTTATCGCCAACGCCGTTGTTCCTGATGGAAAGGAAACCTATATGTCACCGGTATGCAACCATAAGGACCAGTCAAATCCTGTTATATATTTTGGTACCGGAGGGGAAACTGTAGGAGGTAAGCTTTATAAGACCACGCTTGAAGACCTTTTAAAAGAAAATTTATCAGGATCAATAGTATTGGCGCAAAGTAAATATAAAGGGTTTATTGCTCCTCCGGTTTTAGCCGATATAAACGGGGACAATACAAAAGATGTAATTGTCAATTCCGTTGATGGAAGACTGATTGCCATAGATGGCATAACAAATTCTGTTATTTGGCAGGTATTCATGGAAGGAACGGAAGCGTATTCAACACCTTCCGTAGGGTTTTATAACGATGATGAAACCCCTGACTTTTTTTGTACTTTTGGGCTGGGCATTTGGCCTAAAATTGATCAGTGTATTCATTTTATGGTAGATGGTAAAAGTGGCAGCGTAAAATTCAAAGATCTTAGGGGTGGCTTCCAATATGCATCCCCTGTAACTGCCGATCTGAATGGCGACGGGCTGGATGAAGTTATTGTAAGCATTAATGAAACCGAAGATTACAAAGGGTATGCAGGAAAATCCTACAGTTATTTAATAGCCAATAATTTTAAGGATAATTCGCAAATAGCACTAGGTGATACCCTGGAAGGCATCAATGTAGCTTCTACTCCCTGGATAGGCGATATAGACAACAATGGTCATTATGACATATTTTTCAACAGCATCTTTTTCAATAAATATCATAATGACATTGATAATCCTACAGGTTTACGAATAGCACTGTTCAAAACAAAGTACAAAATTTCTGCCCCATTAAGGTGGGGGGCTTATATGGGAACAAATTATGATGGTAATTTCTGAATTATTTGATCATATCCTTGCCTAAGTGTTTTGCAGAATCAGATATATAAATATTAATTTAATCTACAATAATTTTTTTATAACTATACTTTTATATTCCATAATTTCTATTAAAATCCTTATGCTCAAAAGACTATTCTTACTTACTCTTGCCTTGTCCTCCCTATATTCTTTACATTTTCTCAAAGTATAAACCTTATCCCAACTCAATCATCTGAAACTCCTAGTTATTGGTGTACATGGAACCTGCAGTACTTTATAGGCGGAGAAAATGCTAAAGACATGTCACAATTAGAGGGTAGTAAAGGTGCTGTAATGGCAAGAAATATTTTAACAGAAAAATGATGTTTTCTAAAGATGGATGGGCCAATAAGGTGTTTCCCTG
>JALZND010000447.1 GCA_030857845.1 Bacteroidota bacterium
TCCTAATGTATACTCTTATTCTATGATTTAGGTCAAATGATTGATGGTAAAAAAAGATCCTAAAAATTTGAGTAAAGTAAGAATTGTGTATGGTATGTGTAAAAAAAGAAATTTATTGTATAAATGGTAAAATATATTTTAAAATAATTTAAATAAAGTAAAAGATGCTATTGCTTTTTATAACATAATTACATATTTTTGAAATTACCTAAAAAATTTTATTCACATCTATTCCCCGGATTACAATATGATATAAACCTCTACGTTAACTTTAAAGTAAATAATAAATGAAGAAGTATTCTATCAGTGATAGCCAATTGGTATCGCTATACAAGAATGGTAACGAAGAGGCTTTTGAGCAATTAGTTGGCAGGCATAAGTCTAAAATTTTTACAACTATATATCTTATTGTTAAAGATAATTACATAGCAGAAGATTTACTGCAGGAAACATTTATAAAAGTAATAAACACCATAAAGGGTGGCCGTTACAATGAGGAAGGGAAATTTCTTCCATGGATTTTGCGAATTGCACATAACCTTGCAATAGATCATTTCCGTAAAGAGAAAAGGTACCCGACCATCATAATGGAAGATGGCAACAGTGTGTTTAATACTTTAGAATTTGCAGAAGATTCTGTTGAATCTATCCAAATACAGAAAGATACACATGCGCGACTACGAAAGTTAATTCAAGAACTTCCTGAAGCGCAAAAAGAGGTACTTATAATGAGGCATTACATGCAGATGAGTTTTCAGGAGATAGCTGAAACAACTGGAGTGAGTATTAATACTGCTTTAGGAAGGATGCGTTATGCTCTCATTAACTTGAGAAAGAAAATGACGAAAAGTAATATAGCCTATGACCATAACCTTTACCCCGGATGATTTAGTAAGATATCTTTATAAAGAAACGTCTGAAAAAGAGAACAAGGAAATCTCACAAGCACTTTTATTCGATGCTGAGCTACTTGAAATGTTCAAGCAATTGACATCAATTAAAAGGGAACTTAATTATATCGTTAAAACCCCTTCTGATAGAGTTGTAAACAACATATTACAATATTCAAAATCCTTACAGGTGCATTTCCTATAAGTTATTGATTCAGGATGCATAAAAAAGAAAGATTCAGGCACTTTCTGGATTTTTTTGAAATAACCCAACCTAATGCTGAGACAGAACTGCATTATAGCAATTCCTATGAATTGTTGGTTGCGGTAATTTTAAGTGCTCAGTGTACTGATAAAAGGATAAATATGGTCACCCCGGCTATATTTAAAATCTTTCCGACATCTCATCATCTTGCTGCAAGCAATTTTGATGAGCTTTTCCCTTATATTAAAAGCGTATCTTATCCCAATAACAAGACCAAGCATCTTCTGGGCATGGCAAGGCTTCTTGTTAATGAATTTCAGGGGGAAGTGCCAGACAATGTCAAAGACCTTCAAAAACTGCCCGGCGTAGGAAGGAAAACTGCAAATGTTATTGTTTCAGTAGTTTATAACCAACCTGCCTTGGCTGTGGATACCCATGTATTTAGGGTTTCAAAAAGATTGGGCTTGGCAACACAGTCTGCCAAAACGCCTTTTGAAGTGGAAACCCAGCTTATGCGGCACATACCAAAAGTACTAGTGCCTAAAGCACATCATTGGCTGATTTTGCACGGGCGCTATGTTTGCATAGCGCGCAAGCCCAAATGTGATATTTGCCCTTTGACAAACATTTGCCTCTTTTACAAAAAGAATGTGATAAATTATATTTGATTATCTTTCAACGCCCAAATTTAAACGTAAAATGTGCGGGATCAACTTGATCATTGATAAAAACAACTATTTAGGGGCGGCAGCCATCCAAAAGATGGCCCGAGCTACCCATCACAGAGGGCCTGAGCACAATGATATTGTTGAAATTGACGGGAAACCTAAAATTTTTTTAGGGCACAACAGGCTTAAAATTATTGAAAGAAGCAATGGCGCCAACCAGCCTTTTGTATCCCCCTGCAAAAGATATTTTTTAATATATAATGGTGAAATATATAATTTTTTGGACCTGCGGAATCAACTTCTCGATCAAGGAATTTTATTTACGACTTATTCTGATACTGAAGTCCTGATGCACCTGATGATTTCAAAAGGGGAATCAGCTTTATCATTGTTGGAAGGAATGTTTTCATTTATTTTTTATGATAAAGAAAGTTCCCTTGTTACCATGGCCCGCGATAGGAATGGCATAAAGCCGTTGTTTTACTACCATGACGAAAACTATATAATTGCTTCATCTGAAACCAAAGGCATACTAGCTTCTGGATTGATTTCAAAATCTTTGAATGAAAAACAAATATTTCATTATTTGAAGTACAGGTATGCAAATTCACCTGAAACTTTTTTTGAGGGAATATACCATGTAGCCCCGGGATCCTATATTTCTATCTATAAAGATAAAATTATTAATAAGGCATCATTTGAACCAAATGCGGAAAATCCTGAAAAGACCTCGCTAAGCAAAGCTCAAATAATATCAAAAACAGAAGAATTGATCATTGATGCCCTAACAAACCAGATAGTGGCAGACGTGCCTGTAGGGCTCTTTTTGAGTGGAGGAGTAGATTCAACTTTGATTTTGGCATTGATGCAACATTCGGGGATCCCCATGGTGCCCTCATTTTCAATTGTGCATAAAAAAAAGGAAAAATCTTTTGGGACAGACGATTATATATTTGCCAAAGAAGCTGCTGCGCAATATGGCTCCTACCATTATTCTATCGCTGTTGATATTGAAGATTTAAATGCCTTTGATGGGTTCATACAGGATCTTGACCAACCGATTGGTGATAGTGCTGCTTTCCTTACCTATAAATTATCTTATGAAGCAAAGAAGAATGTCGGTGTCGTTTTATCCGGGGCTGGTGCTGATGAAGTTTTTGCTGGCTATCACCGGCACAGGGCTTTTCAAAAATATTTAGAAAATTATAATTTAATAAAAGGTTATTCACCGCTGTTGAAGAAATTATTGCAGATCATGCCTTCAGGTTTTGACCACCCTTTGCGAAAACACTTTCAGCTGGGGAAAAAATTTGCACGCAATTATTCAGAATTACCCGGCAAAACCTTTGCTAATTTTACCTCTTTAAATATTCCAGGAATTGCATTTACTGAAAATTATCCTGCATTTAAAGACCCAAATGATATTGAAGGTAATTTAATGGCGGCACTTGAGTTTGATAAGGAA
>JALZND010000448.1 GCA_030857845.1 Bacteroidota bacterium
ATTGGATGTGGCGATGCTTTTGCAAGTGGCGGAAGGTTCAATACATGTTTTTACCTACACAACCAACAACATCATGTATTAATAGATTGTGGGGCTTCTTCCCTTGTAAACATGAAAAAATTAAAGATGCCTGTGTCCGAAATTGAATTTATAATAATCAGCCATCTCCATGGCGACCATTTTGGAGGCATCCCATTCTTTCTCCTAGATGCACAATATAATCAAAAGAGAAATATTCCCGTCACCATAGTAGGTCCGGAAGGAACGGCATTAAAGGTAAAAAAACTCATGGAAATATTATATCCGGGGATTGATCTGGATACATTTAGCTTTAATTTAAATTTTATAGAATATGAATCAAATAAATTAAGTAAAGTTGGCCCTCTTTCTATTGTTCCCTATCCGGTCCTGCATTCAAAAGGGTCCCAGCCCCATGGATTACGAATTAATTTTTCCGACAAAATATTTGCCTTTTCAGGAGATACGGAATGGACAGATGCTTTACCAGAACTTTCGAAAGATGCGGATCTTTTTATTTGTGAATCTAACTATTATGACAATAAAGCACCCAACCATCTGGACTACAAAACAATATTAAAACAAAAAGATAAATTTAGCTGCAAAAAGCTGATGTTAAACCATTTAGGGGAGGAAATGATTTCAAAAATTGATGTGCTTGAAATTGACTGTGTTGAAGATGGGCAGGTGATAGAATTATAAAAAGACTTAAAGTTTATAATTTACCCTCATGAAAATCATTAATACAGAACCTAATCTTTAAAATCTAGTTTAATATAATATATCAATAATCAACTTTTTTAATCTTAATCAACAAAAATGAATTATCCAGGTCTAGAGTCTCCTATAATTGCAGGTATTCTTATATTATTAGCAGTTGCATTACCTGTTTTTGTAATATTCATGGTAATGAAATTTTTTAGGAAGAAAAGGGAGCGCGGAAGGGAAAAAGCTTCAGGCTCAACATTAAAATCTGTAAAACAAGAACGGTTGGAGGAACAAGAAGGAAAACCCCATGATTGAGTTATAAAAATTGAGGTGTCTCATAGGTTAAATTAAGAGCTTTTATATTACGAAAACCTTAATTTAAGTACCTTAAACTAATAAAATTATTAATTATTTAAATTCAAAATTAAGAATTAAATAATAAAATAGAGGCTGCTCCTGCTTTTGAGACAGCCTCTTTTTTATTTTGCAGCCCTCACCATTATCGTAACAGATATAATTTTCCAAAACCTTTCTTAAAGGCTTTGTCAGCAGCTGTAGCCCTTTGGTCCATATTAAAGCCATTATTTTTAATCACCACCTTGTAAAGGTAAACACCATTTGCCAATTGGTCACCAAATTCATCCCGGCCGTTCCATGCAAATTGAGAGATATTGTTACCAATCCTGATGGGCCCAAGCTCATCCTGGGTTATTTCCCTTACAATTTTGCCAGTTACTGTCATTATCTGAATTTTTATTTCCTGTGGGATTTCACTTCCTGTTAAGGTAAAAATAAACCTTGTATTGGTAGAAAATGGGTTTGGATAAGGGTAAAAATTGGTGATTTCAGATTTATTGATGACTTCAAAATTAACACTATATGGATGAAGGCCTGTCTTGTTGCCACTACCGTCTACTGCTTGAACTTGCAAAGTATAAATTCCATCCTCAAGTTCTTTAGGCTGATACTCTACATTGAAATCTTTGTTTTCACTTGCAGTTTCCCATTTGATATTTGCATCAGAAAAATTCACTTTTTCAAACATACATGACTCACAAGGTCTTTTTAAAGATATTTCTACACCAGTGGTATCTTTTTTCAGAATAAATTTATTTTCATCTTTTACTTTAATAGATATTATTGGGTTTGGAGAAACGATATCCCCGTCCATTATATACATGCCATCGAAAGCTACGTCCAAAACCTGATTTGTATTGTCTTGGTGGATCTCGAAAAACTGTGGCAAATCAATAATATTATTATTGTAATATTGCTCAGGCTGGAGCTGAGGGTTAACAAAAACATTTACATCATTTATTCCGAAGCCATTTGATGTATTTATTGGAACCGTAAAATCATGGCTTTGCAAAGCTTTAATTGCTGGAAGCTTAAGAAATTTCACTTCGCTACTCCTTCTTGTCCTGTTAAAAACGGTGTATCGTACTACTATAGAGTCCGCAAAATCCTTTTCCGAAATATTCCTGAAATTAAATTTTATATTCAAGGCTTGGCCGGCCTGCAGCTTAATATTCTGCAAAGGTTGTTCCTTGTCGCCCAAAAGGGTGATCACTCCTTCGGGTACGCCGGTATAAAGCACATGCCATTTTTCTAATTGCGGTGGGGTAAAATTTGTTTCATCGGCAACAGTTGCCCGGAGCCTAAGGTATGGGTACTTTACCGGATCAATAGCTGTGAGCTGCACCTGGTCATCCATTATTCCTTTCATTAAAATGGACTCATTTCCATTAAAATCTATCCCAAATACATCTAAATAAGCTACGTCTGAAGGTTCCTGTTCCTTGATATTTCTTTGCAAGATGCCCCATTCTACTGCAGGGCCAATTCTTGTTGAGGCGATGGTACCTTGAGTAAAATGTCCTTTTAATATTTCTTCCAAAATAATTTCCTGGGTATTGGCGAGGCCCAGGGCTGCCTCGCCAGTAATTTCTATTGCTGTACCGGGAGCTGCTCCTTTCCTTCCCAGAATTATATACGGATCTCCATTTTTTAGTGCATTCAAAACCTCGTCGGATGCACCAATAGACCTTAATTTTTGTTTTACGTCTGTAGGCCAGGTTTCAAAGGTAACCCTTCCAATAGAAAACATCAATACATAATCATCATTCTCAACTGCATCAAAAAATGAATTCATGAACCTGGTATCTCCTTCAATTTCAATCTTTGAAAAATTGTTAACAACCATAGGGAACCTACCACAAGTCCTTCTATTTATAACAAGGTAAGATGAAAGCGATGATTTATTAAAGGCAACCCCATTCATTGAATTGTCACCACACAATCTATCGGTAAAAATATGGGGCACACCATTTAAAACCAGTTCAACATTCCTGAAGTTGTTCGTTGGATGCATTTCGCCAAAAGTCCTTACTTTTACCAAACTCTCCGGTTCTTCAAACTTCCATTTCCTGCGCTGGCCATCTTGTACAAGGCCTCTTTTTACATCTTCACTAAACTGGGGAAAAGATGCCTGTGCCCATCC
>JALZND010000449.1 GCA_030857845.1 Bacteroidota bacterium
TTGACTTTCTTTAATATCCAGAAGCACGAGGGCTTTTTCCAATTCAGAGATGGCGATTTTAGTTTGATCAAAAAATATGTTTAAATCTTCAAATTCACGTTTTAATTGAAGTACCTGTTTTTGCTTGTCCTCATAATCTTTTAGTGAAATAACTTTTTGATCAAAGAGGATTCTGGTCCTTTCTAAATCCAGATCAGCCAGCTTTAATTCATCTTTGAAGTTGTCAATTTTTGCCAATTGTTTATTGGATAGGGATTGATATTCAGCTAACTGCTTTTTAATGGCTGTAATTTCTTTTTGTTCAGGGGAAAGTTTTAACTGTAACCTATAATTGCTTAAAGCCTCCTTAAATGAAAGATAATCATGCTGAAGTTCACCAAGATTGTAATCCTCAAAAATTTGGTAATTTATGGGGTTTTCTTCCAAATTGAAATGCTGTAGTGTATTTCGAAGTTTTTCTACATCATTATAATCAGCAGTATTTTCTATAACAGCCAGGGCCTGTTCTTTATTTATATGTTCATTTTCCGTTACAAATAATTGTGAAAGCTTTCCTTCAGATCTCGAAACAATATGTACCGGAGGAATAGCAGTGGTTACTATAACCTGGGAAGTAACCGTGTCAGGATATTTAATTAGAAAGGAGAACAAAATAGTTAATACAATCAAAAGAAAAATTACCGTATTGCCCCACCGGATCATCCAGCCGGGAATATAACTGATAATATCCTGAACATCCTCACTCCTAAGTTCTATTTCATCTCTATTCAAATTCATATAGTGAGATATTAAATATGATTAACTTTTTCCAGTTCTAATTGATTCTTTACCAGATTGAAATAAATTCCTCTTTTATTGACCAAAGAAAAATGATCTCCTACCTCTGCAATTTTTCCTTTATCGATAACAACTATTTGATCAGCGGTCTTTACCGTACTTAATCTATGGGCAATTACAATTGCGGTTCTATTATGAAAAAAGTTGTTCAGATTTTCCATAATAACCTTTTCGTTATTGGCATCCAATGCTGAAGTCGCTTCATCAAAGAAGATAAAATTCGGATCTTTGTAAACAGCTCTGGCTATTAAAATCCTTTGTTTTTCCCCGGTGCTTATATTTAAACCGTTAACACCAATTCTGGTATTATAGCTTAAAGGAAGTGACTCAACAAATTCCCGGATGTTTGCAACATTCACAGCATGTTGTAATTTATTTTTGTCGATATTATCTTCCCCAATGGCAATATTGTTGGCAATGGTATCATTGAAAATAAACCCTTCCTGCATCACCACTCCACAGTTGCTTCTCCAAATTTTTTGGGAGATGTTTTTTAAATTTTGATTTCCAAGTAAAATTTCACCTTCAGATGGATCATAAAATTTAAGAAGTAATTTCAATAATGTTGTTTTTCCACTTCCGCTATGACCTACTATAGCCGTTATTTTTCCAATCGGAATGATAAGATCAATACCTTTCAAAATAGGATCAGCAGCTCCTGTATATCTGAATGATACTTTATTTATAGATATTTCCTGTACAACAGGAAGGTCTTGATTACATCTTGGGTCAAGGTTACTACTTCCTGTAGGCGGTTTGTATTGATATTTGTCACCTGGTGGTTTTCATCTTGTTCATAGGCCTGGTAAAGCCTTACTTTGGCAAGATATGCCTTAGCTGCCAATTGATTTGCCCTGCCAACTTCCGGTTGCGTGACAGGCAGGTTGTCTATTGCCGCCTGAAAATCTTCTGCAATCTTATTCCACAATTCATCATTGGTATGTACACGGTTGGAAACCAACAATATTGCTTCGGGGGAAAGGGTTTCATCAACATAGGGAACATATTTAAAAAGTTGTTTCAGCATGAAATAAGAATGGCCTCTTAAAAATCTTAACTCACCCATTCTTATTGCCTTTAGATCAAAATCTTCTGTTTCATTAATTGCCCTTAAGGCAAAGTTTGTTCTTGAAATGGCCTTATAATGATTTTCAAAAGTAACAGGCCCCATCCAATTTGCACCTGTTTGGGGCTGGACAAGGTTGTACTGTTCCAGGAAATTGATGTCTATTACATCTGATACTCCTCCTCCAGCTTTATAAGCATCATCTGAACGCACACTTCCATACACCCAGCTGCTTGTTATGGGCCCAATCATTTCATCATTGGCAATACCGGCATAGGCAGCAGTGACCAAGCCTTCAATATTTTCTGCTGCTGCCACATTATCCGATGACAAGACACCTTTTGGTTCATACTCCAAAAAATCCTCATTGCATGACATCAATAGCGTAAAAGAGGCTATTAAGGCTATATTTTTTATGTTGATTTTCATATATAATAATTTATTTAATTGTCAAATAGTTATCAAAAATTAGTTATAAACTTACATTTAAACCTAAGGAAAGAACCGTTGGTACGGGGATGGCAGACATATTGGTACGTTCAGGATCCGGACCTTTAAATTCGTTGCTCTTGATCCAGAAAAGGTTTTCTACCTGTACATACATCCTAAAAGCACTGACGGGGCCAAGGTTGTTCAAAATCCTTTCGGATAGGCTATAGCCAAGGGAAAAGTTCCTTAATTTAAAGTATGAATTATTGACAAATAGGTAGTTTGAAGCCCTGGTTTCGTTGTTTCCATCGGAAAGTGTAAGTGCAGGGATAGTGGAGCCGGTATTTTGAGGTGTCCAGGCATCTAAAGTCCCTGGCCCTACATTTTCCCTGCCACGGATAAATTCATTCAGAAAAATATAATTATCAAACCCTCTCCTGCCAGCCACGCCTGAACCAAATAATGAAAGGTCAAAATTCCTGTATCCTAAATTGATGCTTAAGCCATACTCAAGGGAAGGCAGTGTGGTACCGAAAAATTCCTGGTCCAAGGCATTTACTACGCCATCATTGTTTAAGTCGACATACCTGATTCTGCCCGGGGCGGCGCCAACTTGTGTGGCATGTGCATCCACTTCTGCCTGGTTTTGAAAGAGGCCATTGGCACTAAAACCGAATATGGCAAACTGAGACTGACCCAGGATATCCTGTTCTGCATTACCGGCAAAGCCAGTCCTTACTTCTTCCGGTAAGGCAGTTATTTTATCTTTAAAAGCACCAAAGTTGGTAGATATTGTATAAGTCAATCCATTATCAAGGTTATCGGTATATCCCATTGCCAGTTCCCATCCTTTATTTTCAACAGTTGCACCGTTTAAGGTCCTTAAAACCCC
>JALZND010000450.1 GCA_030857845.1 Bacteroidota bacterium
CTTCTGATACTGTAATTACAACTGGTTTGTTGCAAATACGGGCAGGTTCACCTATCAATGTTACGAATCTGAAATAAATTAAAAAGCAAAATATAAAAAATTAAAGCTAATTCTGGTTAGTAAAAATAAGGCCGGGAACAAGCTCATAAATATAAAAAAATGCCTGGTTTATCGTCGTTAAGTATCAATAGGCCTGTATTGGCTATAGTAATGTCGCTGGTTATCATTATTTTTGGAATAATAGGTTTTCAATTTATTGGTGTCAGGGAGTACCCCAGTGTAGACCCACCCATAATTTCTGTTACCACTAATTATGTAGGAGCAAATGCAGAAGTAATTGAATCGCAAATCACTGAGCCCCTCGAAGAATCTATAAATGGTATAGCCGGAATAAAAAAGCTTACTTCTGTAAGTAGGGAAGGAAGAAGTACAATTACAGTAGAGTTTGAAATAGGCGAAAATTTAGAAGCAGCTGCCAATGATGTTCGTGACCGGGTTTCAAGGGCAATTAATAATTTACCTCAGGACGCTGACCAGCCAGCCGTCACAAAAGCTGATGCCGATTCAAATCCAATAGTTTTTTTAAACCTGAGAAGTGACAAAAGAAACCTTCTTGAACTTACAGATATAGCCGAAAACATTTTTAAAGAACGCCTCCAAACAATTCCAGGCGTAAGCGAAATTAGGATCTGGGGGCAAAGGCGCTACTCCATGCGTTTATGGATGGACCCTTCAAAGCTCGCCGCTTACGGGCTTACTCCACTGGATGTGCAAAATGCTGTTAATAGAGACAATGTTGAATTACCTACTGGTAGAATAGAAGGAAGAAATACTGAATTATCTGTAAGGACAATGGGACGATTGCGAAATTCTGAGGAATTCAACAACCTGATTGTAAAGGACGATGGAGTAAATATTGTCAAGTTTAGGGACATAGGAAATGCTGAACTTGGTCCGGAAAATTACAGAACTATCTTAAAAAGGGATGGTATACCTATGGTCGGGGTGGTGTTGGTGCCCTTGCCAGGATCAAATAACATTGAGATTGCAGATGAATTTTATCGACGGCTGGAGTCGATAAAAGCTGACTTACCTGCCGATATCGGAACGGAAATAGGATTTGACACCACAGAATATATCAGGGCGTCGATTGATGAAGTTACTCAAACTATTATCGTGGCATTCCTGCTGGTGTTCAGTATAATTTTTCTTTTTTTAAGAGACTGGAGAACAACAGTCATTCCAATAATTACCATACCCATTGCATTGATAGGAACTTTCTTTATCATGTACCTTGCTGATTTCTCAATTAATGTTCTGACATTATTGGGAATTGTACTAGCAATAGGATTGGTAGTAGATGATACGATTGTAGTCTTAGAAAATATTTATACCAAAATAGAAGATGGCATGGACCCTCGTGAAGCAGGGTTTAAAGGCGCCAGTGAAATATTTTTTGCAGTAATTGCTACCACGGTTGCACTTGCAGCAGTATTCCTTCCGGTTATGTTTTTGCAGGGCCTTACAGGAAGGCTGTTCCGTGAATTTGGTATTGTAGTGGCGGGAGCCGTGATTATATCATCTTTTGTGGCACTTTCCCTTACCCCGATGTTGTGTTCAAAGATTTTAAAGAAAAGGACTAAGCGACACAGGTTATACATGATCACAGAAAGGTTCTATGATAAGCTAAATTCAGCTTATTATACTTCTTTAGACAGTTTTATGAGGCATCGTTGGCTTGCCTTTGTTGTTATTGGTTTATCTGGATTTTTTATTTATTTCATTGGCAGCAACCTTCAGTCAGAAGTTGCCCCACTGGAAGATCGTAATGGATTTACCATAATGGCTTCTGGCCCGGAAGGAACAACTTATGAATACATGGATAAATACGTTGATGAGCTGAACAGCCTGTTATTGGCGGAAGTTCCTGAAGTAAAGGCCATAATTTCAGTTACTTCTCCAGGTTTTGGGGCGTCAAGTTCTGTAAATTCTGCTTTTTGGCGGGTAATGCTTGTAGATGCGGATAATAGAGATAAGCACCAAAGCCAGATTGTGGAAGAGGTGAGACCTAAAGTCAGTAATATGACAGGCGTCAGAAGCTTTATAGCCGAAGAGCCTACAATAGGAGGCAGAAGGGGAGGCTTGCCTATTCAATATGTAATCCATGCACCAAATATGAACAAACTAAAAGAAGTATTGCCGGAGTTTCTTAGAATTGCCGGCGAGAATCCTGCTTTCAATTTTGTTGATGTAAACATGAAATTTAATAAACCTGAACTAAACCTTGAAATCAACAGGGAAAAAGCCAGAAATATGGGCGTATCTGTCAGGGATATCGCACAGACATTACAGTTGGGCTTGTCTGGGCAAAGGTTTGGTTATTTCATAATGAATGGAAAGCAATACCAGATTATAGGCCAAGTGAAAGATCAAAGCCGCGCCACACCACTTGACCTCAGGTCACTTTATGTTAAAAGTCAAAATGGTGACCTTGTTCAAATAGACAATCTTGTTTCAGTTGTTGAAAGAAGCACACCTCCTCAGCTTTTTAGGTTTGACAGGTACCTATCGGCAACCGTTTCGGCAGGGTTAAATAAAGGTTATACTGTGGGTAATGGAATAGATGAAATGGATAAAATTGCCGCAGAAGTACTTGATAGCAGCTTTTCAACATCATTAGATGGATCCTCTGCAGAATTTAGGGAAAGCTCGTCAAGTTTGCTTTTTGCATTTGTTTTTGCGCTCATTTTGATTTACCTGGTTCTTGCCGCACAGTTTGAAAGTTTCAGGGACCCTTTCACAATAATGCTCACAGTCCCCCTCGCATTGGCTGGTGCCCTTTTTTCACTTTGGTATTTTAATGAAACATTAAATATATTCAGTCAGATCGGGATTATCATGCTTATAGGTCTGGTAACGAAAAATGGTATCCTCATTGTTGAATTCGCCAATCAGCGGAAAGAACAAGGGCTTGGTGTAATAGATTCAATTATGGGAGCCGCTGAAGCACGGTTTAGGCCTATTTTAATGACCAGTTTTTCGACAATCCTTGGTATCCTGCCCATTGCTTTGGCATTGGGTGCTGGCTCAGAGAGCCGGGTTTCTATGGGGGTTGCTGTAATTGGGGGGCTAATATTTGCCACTATTTTAACTCTATATGTAATACCGGCTATTTATTCGTACTTCACTGGCAGGGAGAGTAAAATAGTG
>JALZND010000451.1:0-949 GCA_030857845.1 Bacteroidota bacterium
TGTTCCCAATAATCCTGCAAAAGACTGTTGGATGCCACTTCCCTGTCCTGCGAGGCTAGCGGCGCCCCCATCCACACCCAATACTGGATTTCCCGTAAAGCTCAATGCAAGGGCCAAAATTGCAGGGTTCAGTTTAGGGTCCCTTAAGTCCAGGTACTTGCCATACACTTCCATTCGTATCGTATCACCGGGCATCACGCTCAATGACTTTGCAGGGCCCATGCTTTCTTTCGGCCCTCCACCCAACCTTAGCGCATATTTTCCAATGATTCTTTCCTTGTCAGGAATAAAACCATGTGCGCCTACGCCTTCCGATAGATTTAATTCTGCCGTTCCGTTCCAGAAATTTAAATCTTTAGATCATGCATCAAGTCCACCACCTATACCACCGGTAACTCCACCGATTAATCCTTGAATGCCTCCTGTTTTCAAACCACTTCCTAGAGAAGATCCAAAAGAATTTCCAGCTATTAAACCATTTCCTGTACCTGAAATTCCGTTAGTAAAGCCTGCAGATGCACTAGTAGCGGCACCTGATAAGAATCCTGTTGATGCAACACCAGTTGCTGTACCTGCAAAGCCAGCTCCAAAGCTCCCACCAGCCATTGCTACAAAGATTGCAATTGAGGATTTCGGTTTTTTAACTGGTTCCTTAGAAACGCTTGGTGAGCAAAAAGGTCTGTGAGTCACAGACCTTGGAGGAAGTTATGAAATTTTTCCACATCTTTGTGAGGCTTTTTACAATTCTTACCTTTCTTTTTCTTCTCCTTCGGGTGCTCAGGCCCAAATGTGATGGGTAATGTCATTGTTGTCACCAACTTCTTTCCTCGATGCTCTGCCGGAAAAAACTCAGTCCCTCTATCAAAGCAATGACCAGGTCGTTCAGCAGCTTATTGTCAGTTTTCACTATCCTGGCACATTGTACCTGGCCAGTTGTATCTACCACGAA
>JALZND010000451.1:959-3203 GCA_030857845.1 Bacteroidota bacterium
TCATTGAAGGATTTATAAAAAGCTTCAGAGCCGACTTTTGGCCTTGCGGAATATTCTGGAATTTCTGGAATTTCTAAAATATCCTCAGAATACATTTGAGTACAGTCAATTTTCTGACCGCTTAGACTCACCGACATACTTAATATAGTTATTGCTATTAATAGGTACGCTTTCATAGTTAATATAATCTAGGAATTCTATACATAAAGTGCCACCATTTTGGTTGATATGGGGTATTGTGGTAATATGACCTATAGAGACCATCTGTACGTTCATTTTCATTCAGCTTCTCTTTACATACCTGACTCCTTTATTGAAGCCTTTTCCTTTACGTTCAATACCATAACTTTTGGTTACAGCACCTAAAGGTGGTTTATATACCCCAACTGCATGGCGTATATGAGAGACCTACTCTCATCTTATTTATAACATTTCACAAATACCTACAACTGTATTTTGAATTCGTGACACACCGCACCAGCAGGGGAGCTGAATAATTTAGTTGGTCTTATAACTATTTGCAAGTGCTTCGATCATCCACTTTTTCTAAGAATACATTTTGACATCTAGAATAATCACCAAATAAGTAAAAGCGTCTATGTTTACTCAAGAGTCTCTTTGACTTAATTTTTCTGCCATTTTCAGTTATCTCATACAGTCTATTATTTTCATACTTCATTACCTTAGGGAGCATATCGATCATCTCTCTTTCATTTTGATCTTTTAAACCTGATGTATCATAATTAAATTTTATAACAACGTCCTTGTTCACCGAGAACGTTCCCTTTGCTTTTTCATATATCATATGCTCAGTGAACTCGTATTCAAATGTTTGGTCAGGTTTTAATATTATTATTGTCTCTACCGAATAATCTCCGACAGGATTTTGACGACAGAAAACACCATACTTGACTTCCTGCCCGTAAGAAAATGTTGCCAACAATACTAATATAACCGAAACTACTGATCTCATTCTTAAATGCTTTATTTTATAAACCCGGAAGCCCTAATCTAAGCGATCGATAAAGAGCCGGATCATGAATAGCATTTCTCCATGCAGTGACACGACCGGCATAATAAGATGTCCTATATCCGCTGTGATAGTTTACTAGGTAACTTCTCATTTCTAAGTGAGCATGAGTCATCCGCAAATTACCACCATAAGAATTATAAATACTCTTTGCAGTCCCAGTATATAAATCATTTGCATGATTAAATTCATGTAGAAAGGTGGACTCGATTTGTCTTAAAGAGCGTCTTAAATTCATGTGAATGTTTGAGCGAAGACCACTCCCAATTTCGATAGCATCTTGAAATATCATTAAACTCAGCTCCGGCGATTACAGGAATTGTTTCGCCATTAACGGATGCCCTTGCATCATACAGTATTCGCCTAACCCCGTTATTATAAACATCATTTGCACGAGCCAAGTCTCTAAGAAGTGCCATTTTCCCTGCCTTTGTAGCGTTCCCAAAAACAATGTTCCTTTCATACTTGGAATTAGCCGCTGAAATCCCTCCATATACGCCACCAGATAATGCTCCTCCAAGCGCTCCATTTCTAGCTCCTTGTGCGAATCCGCTCCCAAAGCTACCTCCATTAATTGCACTTAAAGTACCTCCAGCTAAACCACCACCAAGCGCACCACCAGCAGCACCTACAATTGCCCCGGGTACTATCCCATTTACACCAACTGAAGGAACCATTCCACCTATTGCACCACCTAATGCACCTTGCCATATACCCGCTCCAATATTTCCACCATAAACACCAGCATTCAATCCGCCACTAATTGCGCCAGAAGCTGCACCACCGGCAATCATAGCTCCATATGATCCTCCTAAAGCTCCGCTTAATGCACCACCAGTAGCCCCTGCAGCTGCTCCAATAGCGGCACCAATTCCAAAGTGACGTAACCCTTCCCCACTAAACTTAGCACCGTGAGCGGCCCAATTACTTATACCACCTATTGCCGCAGCAATTCCTACTACTGCCAAAAACGCCAACTCCCCATCCGGATCCACCATCATCACCGGGTTGTTGCCCATTCCTGTATAAGGGGAAGAGAATTGGTTCTGAGGATCCACCCCAAACCACCTACCCACTGCCGCATCATACTGCCGTGCATGGAAATCACTCCATTGGGTTAGCTCTTCATAGGTTTTTCCCTGAAAGAGGTCTTTGGTGGCTTTTTCTCCCTGCCTTACCCAATTGCTTGCTACCAATCCATAAGGATAGTAATC
>JALZND010000101.1 GCA_030857845.1 Bacteroidota bacterium
CCATTGCCCTCACAAAAGAAATAAGCTGTCTTTGGCCTACTGAAAGGGTTGAACCGCGCTCCATAACATTATAATCCAATCCACCAGGCAATCTTTCAATAAACCTTCTGGCTCCTACCAGCTCGGCGGCTTCCCAAATTTTATCAACGCCAATTTCAGGATTGCCTAAGGTTATATTTTTTGCAATTGTATCTGAAAACAAAAATACATCCTGAAGGACCACCCCTATATTTTCCCTTAATGAACCAAGGTCATAATCTTTAATATCTACATTGTCGACACAAATACTTCCCTGGCTGATGTCATAAAACCTGCTTAATAAATTTATTACAGAAGATTTTCCTGCTCCTGTAGCCCCAACAAGAGCTACTGTTTCCCCAGCATTGACAGTAAATGAGATGTCTTTCAATACATAGTCTTCGTCAAGGTAAGCAAACCACACATGTTTAAATTCTACCTGCCCTTTAATTGATTTTGCAACATAATTCCCATTGTTTGAAATGTGCTCCTGGCTGTCCAAAAGCTTCAGGATCCTATCTGAGCTTACAATACCCATTTGCAATGTATTGAACCTATCGGCAATCATTCGGATGGGTCGGAAAAACATTTGGATGTACATGATAAAAGCTATCAGCACCCCAAGGGTAACTTCTTCCATTAAAACATTCCGGGCACCGTACCATACTACAAGGCCTATACCAGCAGCCTGGATAACTTCAGCCACAGGAAAATAAACAGAATAATATAAGACGGATTTTAAATTTGCTTTTTTATGCTCTTCGTTGATTTCCCTGAACCTGCCATACTCTTTTTCCTCACTATTGAAAATTTGGACAATAGCCATCCCTGTTATATGTTCTTGTACAAATGAATTAAGGTTGGCTACTGCGTTCCTCACCAAATTAAAGGCATATTTTATCTTCTCTTTAAATATATAGGTAGTTATAAAGAGGAACGGTAAGGTAGAGAGAGTCACAAGGGTAAGCTTCCAATCAGTATAAAACATGATTCCAAGAATGAAAAGCAGTTGAAGCAGGTCACCTGCCATGGCAGCAAAGCCTTCACTAAAAACTTCAGAAAGGGTTTCCACATCGGAAATATTTCTTGTTACAAGTCTTCCAATGGGGGTATTGTCAAAAAATCTGAGCTTTAAATTCAATAAATGCCGGTATAACTTGATCCTGATATCCCTGATAATGAATTGGCCCAACCACCCGGACAGGTAAGTATGAAAATATTGTACCACGGCATGTAAAACCAGCAAAGCAATTAATACTAAGGTTATAATGAGCAAACCATGATATTCTCCTTCCATTACATAGTCATCTATGGCTATTTGTATTAAATAAGGCCGGATTGGAGCAAGGACAGCCGTTGCCAATGTCAGGGAAATTAAAAAGTAAAATTTACCTTTATAAGGTTTTATAAACCCATAAAGCCTCTTTAATACTTTAAAATCTACTATGTTACCGCTCTTGGTTTCCTTGTCCAAAGTATGTGTTTAATCTATATAAAAAATATGTTCAGGAAAGCTAATGTTGGAGAAGAACAAGCCATGGGCAGGGGCTGCTTTACCCGCACTTCTTCTGTTTTTGCTCTTTATGATCTCTTCAAAATCCTTTACCGTCAATTTATTTTGCCCCACTTCCAACAAAGTACCCACTATTGCCCTTACCATCCCTCTTAAAAACCTGTCGGCACTGATGTAAAACGTAATGCCTTCGTGGTTTCTTATCCATTCGGCCCTTGCAATTTTACAATTAAATGTTCGTACATCTGTTTTTACCTTGCTAAAACTTTCAAAATCATTTTGTTCCAATAAAAATTTAGAGGCTTCATTCATTGTATCCAAATCGAGCGATTTAGAATAATAATATCTTAAATCAATCAAAAATGGGTTTTTCTCAGTAATAATTCTATACTCATAACTTCTTGAAATTGCGTCAAAACGTGCATGGGCATCTTCTTTAACTTTTTTTACAGATTTCAATGTTATCTCCCTTGGCAACATTTTATTCATGCGATACATAAAACCTTCATCCATAAGGTCCATAGTGCTATCAATATGGACAAATTGCTGAAGTGCATGGACACCAGTATCTGTCCTGCCACTACCAATAGTTGCTACTTCATGTGAAAGTAATTTTGAAAGAATTTTGTTCAATACTTCCTGGACAGTAACCGCATTTTTTTGTATCTGCCAACCATGGTATGCTGTGCCCCTATAAGCTATCTCAAGAAAAAATCTCATTATTTAGTAATCAGCTGCCAGTAACCTGTTTAACATTTTTAAGGGTTAATCTTTTCAATTATAGATTGGCTAAACTGATTCCGGCAAAATTAATGAATTAATAGGTGTTAAATGACTTGATGTTGTACTTATTTTTCAGAATGAAATTAATATTATACCTAACAATTGACATTAATTATTAACTTTTTCATAAATTACAGATGCACCTTGACCTACCCCTACGCACATAGTGGCAAGTCCATACCGGAGATTTCTTTTATGCATCTCATGGATCAAAGTTGCTGATATCCGGGTCCCACTAGCTCCCAATGGATGCCCCAAGGCTATAGAGCCACCATTAACATTTACTATTCCTGGATTAATATCCAACTCTTTGATACAAGCCAGAGCCTGGGCTGCAAATGCTTCATTTAGTTCTATCAAATCAATATCCTTTAATTTCAATCCTGCTTTATTTAATGCCTTTTGAGTAGCTGGCACTGGCCCAATCCCCATATTATCAGGCGCAACCCCTGCCACTGCCATAGAAACAATCCTGGCAAGGGGTTTTAGATTATATTCTTTGAGATAGTTTTCATTAACAATAAAACAAGCAGCCGCTCCATCGTTGATTCCTGAGGAATTGCCTGCTGTTACGGTGCCTCCTTTGATAAATGCAGGTTTTAATGAAGATAGTTTTTCTATTGATGATAAACGTGGATGTTCGTCCTTATCAAAAATTATTGGAGCTCCCTTAGGCTGTGGCACATCTACTGGAACAATTTCTTCTTTAAATTTTCCGCTACCATTTGCTGCATCATATTTTTCCTGCGATAGATGGGCAAATTCATCCTGGGCCTCGCGGCCTAAATTCCATTTCCGAGCCACGTTTTCTGCCGTTTCGCCCATAGAAAATGGATAATGAATATTTGTCAAGGCAGGGTTTATAAACCTCCAGCCAATGGTGGTATCAAAGATTTCAACATTCCTGCCAAATGCAGTATCAGATTTGGCCATAACAAAAGGTGCCCTGGTCATGCTTTCTACACCTCCTGCTATAAAAACCGCTCCATCCCCTACCATTGCTGCCCTGGACGCATCCATTATTGCCTGAAGACCAGAAGCGCACAACCTATTTACGGTAACACCACTAGTTTCAACTGGAAGGCCTGCCATTAAAGCAGCCATTCGTGCCACATTGCGATTATCCTCACCAGCCTGGTTAGCTGCCCCTAAAATTACATCTTCTATAGCCTTTAGATCTATTTTAGGGTTACGATCAATTAATTTTTTAATTATAAAAGCTGCCAAATCATCTGGCCTGACGCCTGCCAGTGTACCTCCATATTTTCCGATGGGTGTTCTTACGATGTCAACTATATAAGCAGCGTTCATTATTTTGCTTTTAAAGCTACAACTTTTGTTATGGCATTATGTTTTATTGGAAAATTCACGGAATTAGCTATATAATATATAGCAAATTTTATTTGCCTGATGATGTAAAGTATCAGCTTTTGATTTCATTTCGTTTTCCAGTACCGTAACAACAGGGTTCAAGGTTACTTCCGAAAAAGCACCGCTTCCGTCTTCGTTTTCCATCATCATCCCCAAGGCATGATCTACATAGTCCATAATTACCACTTTATGGACGGCGCATAGGTGAAGATACCATAACATATGGCAAGCCGACAAGGAAGACAAGAATAGGTCTTCCGGATTATGACAGGTTTTGTCCCCCCTAAAGGCAGGATCTGATGACCCATTTATATTGGGTTTATGATCAATTTCAATACTATGGCTTCTTTCATAAGATTTATAATCAGAAGTACCCGATCCTTTGTTTCCGGTCCAGTAAATGGTTGTGTTGTATTTATGTTCCCTACTCATGGCGGTTAATATTTGAAAAAAGATATTGGATGATCTAATATATAGGGAAAAATAGGGTTCTACAAAAAAAGTAGGGCAAGAAAAAGACAATTATTTTCTTTTAATTATCTTGTGTCTTTAAAAATTCAGATAATGATTTCAATGATTCGGAGTAATTCCGACAATCCAGATTTTAGAAGCCTTGTTGTGTTATTGGATCAGGAGCTTAGGCAAAGGGATGGAGAAGACCATGCTTTTTATGCCCAATTCAATAAAATCCACAAGATACAACATGTAGTAGTTTCTTATGCAAACAATATGGCTGTGGGCTGTGGGGCTATCAAAAATTTAATGACGATACTGCCGAAATAAAAAGGATGTTTGTCCTAACAGGATTTCGGGGCAAGGGTATTGCCAAGTGCATACTAGCTGAATTGGAACTGTGGGCAAAGGAATTGAATTTTACAAACTGTATTTTGGAAACCGGTAAAAAACAGCCTGAAGCCATCAGTTTGTACAAAAATATGGGCTTTAAGGAAATGCCGAACTATGGGCAATACCAAGGGGTGGAAAATAGTGTATGTATGACTATTCATTTAAAATAATCAGTATTATGAACAAATATGGACTCCATGGTAAATTAACAGCTACAGAAGGAAACGGGAACAAGCTTTCCTCTATCCTTCTTGAAGCTTCTAAACTGGTTTCAACCGCAAATGGCTGCCGCCTTTACATGATCAGTAAAGATAAAACCGACAGTGATTCAGTATGGATCACAGAAGTGTGGGACAATAAAGAAGATCACTATATTTCTTTAAAGGTGAAAGGTGTAAAAGAATTAATTTCCCAGGCCATGCCTATTTTAAAAGGACAACCTGAAAAAGGACAAGAACTTGAAATTTTGGGTGGAGCAGGAATTACAATGTAAACTTTGGTTAAAATTGTTAAAACACCATCCAATATTTCACTCCATTATCATTTAATTTAAAGCAAAAGGTAAGGTGCCTTCCAGTAATCAGGCGCTGTAGGTGCACCCTGAAATTTACCAACAAAGAAGGTTTAATCCCAGAGCCATAATCTGGGAGGTATTATTGATTAAAATTCTGCTTTAATCTGAATTAAAATAGTTAATTTAGGACAATTTGACCTAAACCAATATTATTTAGTCTCGATATTGATACTTTTGAAGTAGTACTTTTATAATTGAGTTCTACATGCATTTTTTAAACTATACTTCTTTTTAACATGAAAATATATTGATGCTCGCCTTTCTCCTGATTTCCTGAGCTGTCACTCAAAAAATGATTCCGAAACAAAAACTATTAACGTCCTTTTTATCGGCAATAGCATGAGCCTGTTTATGGATAAATGAAACCGATCAGAAAGTATAAATGCCCTAAAAATAAAACCATAAAATCGCATCCTGTCACCCATTTTATTTTAGCAAAAAATGTTATTAATTTGCATCCTAATTAATCTTTTGAAAAATGATACAAAGAGTCCAGTCGATTTTTCTGTTTTTGGTAGGGATGTGCATGTTTTTGGTCCTGTTTTTTCCATTGTGGGAAAAGGTAAGCATTGAAGATCAGCAGGTGGCGACTTTGTCGGCTTATTCGCTCACGCTTTATACAATAGACACTACCACCCTGGAAACTGCCCCTGGGCTTATTTCAGAAATGCAAACATATTATATCGCTATAGTGTCCATATTGGCGGCTCTTGTTGCTTTTTATTCTATATTTAAATATAAAAACCGGCTTACACAAATGAAATTAGGTGCCTTAAACTCACTTTTAATGGCGGCTGTTTTAGGGGTTTCATTATATATAGCCACCTCTTACGGAAACCCTATGTTGCGCCCGGAAGTGGAGGGTTCTTACAAGCTTGGCTTTTTCTTTCCAGCCTTTGCGTTGATCTTCAACGTTCTTTCAAACAGGTTTATCAGAAGGGACGAAAAGCTGGTAAGGTCGGTAGACCGGATCCGTTAATTATTAAAAGCTTTCATACCGGTAGCTTATTCCTGAATTGTCAGAAATCAGGGCAAAATTTTAGGTTCCCTTCAATAAATTATTATGATGAGGCAAAAACTTCTAAGCGAAGGCGCCAAAGAGCTCAGCTACGAGATCAGAGAGATCGTAAAAAAAGCGGAAGTGCTACAAAAGCTGGGGAGCACAATATATTGGGAAAATATTGGTGATCCTGTACAAAAAAACAATGAGGTGCCCGAATGGATGAAAGACATCCTGAAAGATCTCTTGTCAAAAAATGAAACATATAGCTACTGCCATTCAAAAGGGGTGCTAAATACCCGTAAGTTCCTGGCAGAAAAAACCAATGCACTTGGGGGCGCTCAAATTACACCTGATGATATATTGTTTTTTAATGGCTTAGGAGATGCTATTGCCAAGGTTTATCAATACCTAGTGCCCACATCCCGGATCATCGGTCCTTCACCTGCATATTCAACCCACTCTTCTGCAGAGGCTGCCCATGCATACCACGAGCCTATTACCTATAAACTGGACCCCGACAACCATTGGTACCCTGACCTTGACGATCTTTATAATAAGGTAAAATATAATCCTACCATTGTTGGGATCCTGATCATCAACCCGGACAACCCTACAGGGATGGTTTATCCTAAAGAAACACTTATCAGGATAATAGAAATTGCAAGGGAATTTAATTTGTTCCTCATCAGTGACGAAATTTATATCAACATCACCTATAATGGTGTGAAAACCTATGCTCTAGCAGAAGTTATTGGAGATGTGCCTGGCCTTGCCATGAAAGGGATTTCAAAGGAATTTCCGTGGCCGGGAGCCAGGTGTGGCTGGGTAGAATATTACAACAGAGAAAAAGAACCAGAATTCAATAGGTTTTGCAATGCGCTGGACAATGCAAAAATGATTGAAGTTTGCTCTACCAAGCTCCCGCAGCTGGCTATCCCCATTATCATGTCCAATCCTAACTTTATCAATTACCGGCATGAAGTGAATTGTAAAATAGGGAAAAGGAGCAAGATCATTGCAGGGTATTTAAATGAAATACCAGAATTAAAATTTAACGAAACATTTGGGGCTTTTTATAATACAATTATATTTAAAGAGGGCACTCTAACCGCAACTCAAAAAATTAAAATAGAAAATCCTGCCATAAAGGAAACAGTGGAGAAGTGGGTTGACAATCCAAAAATGGCATTGGACAAAAGGTTTGTTTATTACCTTTTGGCAGCTACTGGCATTTGTGTAGTTCCCATATCTTCGTTTTGCTCAGAATTAAAAGGCTTCAGGGTTACATTATTGGAAGAAAACGAGGCTTTGCTACATGATATTTTTACAAGGCTTAGGGAATCAATAAAAGAATATCTGGCAAGCTAAGCTGCCATCATGTCATATATCAGGTAAACTTAAATGCTTGGAATGGAATTTGAAATTACATTCCAAGCATATATTTTTTATAAGCCTACATCATTAAACCCAAAAAAAACTATTATGGAAGAAAAAGGAACCATCTCGATTCATACCGAAAATATATTTCCTATCATTAAAAAATTTCTGTATTCCGATCATGAGATTTTCCTCCGTGAGCTCGTATCAAATGCCGTAGATGCAACACAAAAGCTTAAAAGACTATCCTCTATAGGAGAATTTTCTGGAGAATTGGACGACTTAACAATAAAGGTATCCTTAGATGAAGAAAAGAAAACAATCACAATAAGTGATAAAGGGATAGGAATGACATCTGATGAAATTAAGAAATACATCAACCAGATTGCATTCAGTGGTGCTACCGAGTTTGTAGAAAAATACAAAGACAAAGGGGATGAAAAACAAATTATTGGTCACTTTGGATTAGGTTTTTACTCTTCCTTTATGGTAGCAGAAAAAGTAGAAATCATCACGAAATCTTTTAAAGAGGGTAGTGAAGCTGCAAGATGGGAATGTGATGGAAGCACTGAATTTGAAATTTCACCGAGCGATAAATCTGAAAGAGGCAGCGACGTTGTGCTTCATATTGCAGAAGACTCCAAAGAATTTTTGGACAAGTTCAGGATCAAGGGAATCTTAGAAAAATATTGCAAATTCCTTCCTGTTCCTGTGGAGTTTGACGGAGCAGTAATTAACAATCCAGAACCTATTTGGACGAAATCACCTACGGACCTAAATGATGAACATTACCTTAAATTTTATAAGGAGCTATATCCATATGCAGAAGACCCACTTTTCTGGATCCACCTTAACGTTGATTATCCATTTAACCTCACAGGGATCCTGTATTTCCCTAAGGTTAAAAATGAATTTGAGCTCAACAAAAACAAAATACAGCTTTATTCCCGTCAGGTATTCATTACAGACGAGGTAAAGGATGTTGTACCTGAATTTTTAATGCTCTTGCATGGAGTGATAGATTCACCCGATATTCCTTTGAACGTTTCGAGGAGCTTCCTTCAAGCCGATTCTAACGTAAAAAAAATCAATGCTCATATTACCAAAAAAGTTGGTGATAAGCTGAATGAACTTTTCAAGAAAGACAGGAAATCTTTTGAGGAAAAATGGGACCATATAGGTCTTTTTGTAAAATACGGCATGGTAAGCGAAGATAAGTTTTATGATAAAGCCCAATCTTTCGTGCTGTTCAAAAACATAGACGATCAGTATTTTACTTTCGAAGAGTATAAAGAAAAAGTGGCCCCAAACCAGACCGACAAAGACGGCAATGTAGTTTATGTCTATACCACTGATGCCGGCAAGCAAGACGCTTATATCCAATCGGCAAAAAAACAGTCTTATGACATACTTACCCTGGGAGGCCCCATTGACAGCCACTTCATCAACTTATTGGAGAGGAAGCTTGAAAAAACCAACCTTAAAAGGGTAGATTCTGATGTTGTTGACAAATTGATTCCAAAAGATGAGAAAAAAGAAAGCGTACTTTCGGAGGACGAACAAAAAGAGCTAAAGGCGCTTTTTGAGAAAGCAATAGACAGCACAAATGTAACTGTAGAAGTAGAAGCAATGGCTACAGATGAGCTTCCTGTGAGCGTAACCCTTCCAGAATTTATGAGGAGAATGAAGGATATGGCATCATCAGGGGGTATGGCCATGATGGGCAATTTTCCTGATCATTATACTGTATCGGTAAATGCAAACCATGCATTGGCCCAAAAGATACTGAAAGCTTCAGACGAAGAAGTTAAAACCAGCCTTGCAAAACAAGCTTATGACCTGGGGCTGCTTTCACAGAATTTACTTTATGGCTCAAGCTTGACAAATTTTATCAGGAGAAGCGTGGAAATTTTCTCTAAGGAGTGAGTGTGAATGATAGAATGATAGATGATAGAATGATAGAATGATAGAATGTATTGAACTATGATTTAAAGAAAATAGGTTCTATCGCGTTTTAAAAAGAAGTAAAAGAACAAAGTACATGTCAGGATTTTCATGTACTTTGTTCTTTTTATACCGCACTAAAAGCTTTATTTCTACGTTAGGAAAAAAACGCATATTTTTCTAATGGATTTCTCAAGAATAGCAGAAAAGAAAATGAAGTATTATTTACTTGCAGCCCTTTTGATGATTTTTTCATCTACAAAAATTGCTATTGCTCAAGGCTCAGGGGAGGTAATTCTTAATTCTGAAACTACCCCCCTTACAATTGACCTTGACGCTCAAGAAGAAGAAGAAGCCCCTAAAAAGAAGAAAAGGAAAAAAAACGTTTATTATGGAATAAAAACAAGGAAAGGTTTTGTTAAAACCGGCTTTGGCAATGATGTAGTAATTGAAACCTTTAATTACCTTAAAGAACATGAAGACCCTGACCCTTATGT
>JALZND010000452.1 GCA_030857845.1 Bacteroidota bacterium
GGGTGATAAGAGGATGGGATGAAGGTGTAGCACTGTTAAATAAAGGCTCCAAAGCAATACTACAAATTCCCACCCGACCTTGCCTATGGATCAAGAGGCGCAGGAGGTGTTATTCCTCCCGATGCAACCCTTTATTTTGAAATAGAAGTTTTGGAAGATCAACCCTGATCAAAATTTTATTACACTGTCAATCATCCAGCAACCTTCAAAAGGTTTTTCCATCTGTCGGGTAAGCTTAAAAAGGTAAACTGCCGGATTGTCATTGGCATCGATTAAGGTAATTTTTTGTAAGGCTAAATTATTAATAACATAAATATCATCAAGGCCATACATTTTAAAATTCAATAATGAACTGTAATTTGGGTTGTTGATCATCTGGATGAATTTACCTTCGGGACCATTTTTTGATTTATAATCAGGTGAAGCAAAATTAAAAGCTGTCAGGACGCCATAATTTTTGAACGGCATATCATTTTCTTGCATCGCGAGTACTTGAATTTCAACCACTTCTTGTGGGCCCAGATCAGGGTTTGGCTGTGGTAAGCCAAAACTTGCCTTTATCTTTCCATTGGCAATACCATGATTTTCCGGCGGGCTGAGTGATTTACTTGTAGTAAATATAATCACCAGAAAAATTAACAATACGACATTAAGATATAAGAATTTTTTCATTAGCTCCAGGTTAAAAAATTAACAAATTTGGAAGCTCTCATGCCCTGCTGTGGGATCCATTTATGCGGCCGTGCTGACTAGAAGAAAAGGAATATGCTAGCATAAAACCTACCTTTTAATTGCTGCTCATAATATCAGCTTCCATATTCTTTAACCTTGTTCTTCAATTAGATGTTTTACTATAATAGGTAAAATCATAAAAAACCAAAAAAATAATTTGCTTATTGTTTGTAAGTTAATATATGCCGGGAATTATATCATTAATTTCATAAAACAAAGTTAAAATTTAAAGGCGTGATGTCTAATTCAGCACAATATCCCCCACATTTTTTACCAGTTTAAAATCAAAAGATGCCAAGGAATGACTTACCTCAACCTTTAAACAAATATTATCTTTATAAGTATAATAGTTTTTTTTACCATTTGGCATGGTTAATTCATATCTATGCGGTGAAACTTCATTTATTGAACAAAATTCACCAAACCTTTCCGAAAAAACTTCTGTGAGGCCAATTGGCTCACTATAATATAATGAAGTTAAAGTATTTTTAATGGGCCTTTTGGGAGCAGGCACTTCCTTGTCGTCAACAAGTATAGTATACTTTGTTCCGTCCCACTTTATTACAGTAGATGATTTTTTTTTGTTGTTAACAAAATTGGTGGCTGTACCTTTAACCAATACACCGTTTGAAAAAATATTTTCAAATCGATAGGTCATTTCTACCTTTGCAATAAACTTTACTGCCACATCTGAATGCATGGTATAGACCATAAAATTTTTGACTGGCTTTTTCTCAGCTTTTAGAAATCCGATGGAATCTTCTTTCCATAAAATTTCATATGTCAAGCCTTGTGCAACAACAGTTGAACTATATGAATCCCATACCAAGGCAAATAAAAAAAATAATATATATTTAAACATCTTTAAGGTTTTGATCCTTGCTAAGTTAGGCAATAGCGGATATGTCATATTATAACTGAAAATTTCAATATCAAGTACTTTGGTCAGGAAATTAAATTTCAATGAATATATTATATACATATAAATATTAGCTATGTTTTTATTTAACCCGAAATGTCAACAATTAGATTTAGTGTTTTAGTTTATTTTAAGATTTTATAAAAATAAAATAGCCAAACGCATGGCCCTTGAAAATGCAGGAAAATCCAAGTCATTAGTCTTAAGAAAAGTCAACCGACTTGATGACATATTCGACACTTTTAAATTCAATATCAGGAAAAAACTAGGGCGGGTGGGCCCGGTTTGGATTCAGCCTTATAAAAGCTTCGGAAATTCTCAAGCCTTATACCTTAAAGGGAGGGTGCTAAAAGACAGGAACATAAAACCTGCACATGAAAATGATTCGGCTTGGAAAAACCTTAAAGCAATGGTCAAAAGATTTAACAGCAGCGAAATCCCGGGCGTAAAAGTCACGGCAAAATACCAAAATGCTGAAAATACAGCGGTAACCGACCGGGAAGGCTATTTTGAAATGACTCTCCACCTAAAGGACCCGCTACCAGACAAAACCTTTTGGATGGAAGTAGAACTTGCCCTTGAAGAAAATTTGCACCCAGGCCAGGCGCCGGTAAAGGCTAAAGGCAAAGTGATGGTCACAGAAGGAACCAGTGAGTTTGGGGTTATTTCTGATGTTGACGATACCATCCTTACTACAGATGCCACCAATATCTGGAGAATGCTAAAGCTAACATTCCTAAACAATGCAAGGACCAGGCTTCCTTTTGCCGGTGTGGCTGCATTTTACCAGGCATTGCAAAAAGGAAGCAACGGAGCTCAGAACAATCCACTTTTCTATGTGTCCAGCAGCCCCTGGAACCTCTATGACCTTTTAGTAGATTTTTGTGAAGTTCATGAAATCCCAACAGGTCCCTTTATGCTGCGCGACTTTGGAATAGATGAAACAAAGTTTTTTACCAACAAGCACCTAAACCATAAACTTAACCAAATAGAGAATATAATGGGTTTTTACAAAAACCTGAAATTTATTCTTATTGGTGACAGTGGCCAACATGATCCTGAAATATACCTTCAGGTCCTAAAAGATTTTCCAGGCAGGGTCAAAGTTATATATATCAGGGATGTGACCAATGAAGTGCGGAGGAACAATGTAAATGCCATGGCTGACGAAATGAAACTAGAACATGGTGTCACAATGCTGCTGGTAAAGGACACTGAAGAAGCTGCGAGGCATGCTGCAGAACAGCATTATATCGATGCTCAGAATATTCCTGACATCATCCAGGAAAAAATAATAGACAATAATGCACCAAGCGACCTGGAACAATTGATTGAGAAGGTTAGCGGATAATTTAAGGATAGAACAAAATAACTAAAGCTAATAATCAGCTGGATTCAGATTATAGCTTTAGAAAAAGGCTAATTCATTTATTTTTACATGAAAATAGGTTTAATATCGGATACACATGGATACCTTGATGATAAGGTCTTTAAATATTTTGAGCAATGTGACGAGATTTGGCATGCGGGGGATATTGGCAC
>JALZND010000102.1 GCA_030857845.1 Bacteroidota bacterium
TCTTAAAAAATGCCATTGGGTAGTGAGATTAAAAAAATATATAAATTGTTTTTTTTTGTGCAAAATTAAACAACAAAAAAGTATAATTCATATTAAGTAATTGTTAAATGTCTATTGAAGATACCCTCAACTTTTAGACCTATCCTTTTACTGGGGAAACAAAATGTTTGGAAATATATTACCACTTGCTGAAAGAATGAGGCCTGTTGTACTGGATGACCTGATTGGGCAAAAACATCTGGCAGGGCCGGATGGTATTTTTAGGAAATCTATTGAAGCAGGTAAAATACCTTCAATGATATTATGGGGCCCTCCGGGTGTAGGCAAAACTACTCTTGCCAATATATTTGCCAATGCTATCAAAGTGCCTTTTGTAAGCCTAAGTGCCATTAGTGCAGGCGTTAAAGAAGTCAGGGATGTAATTGCCCGCGCAAAATCCAGCGGAAGGATCATACTATTTATTGATGAAATACATCGGTTTAATAAATCTCAGCAGGATGCTTTACTTGCTGCTGTAGAAAAAGGTCTCATAACTTTAATTGGGGCTACAACTGAAAACCCTTCTTTTGAAGTTAATTCAGCATTGTTATCGCGTTGCCAGGTTTATAGCTTGATGGCACTTGAGGAAGATGACTTAAAGCACCTGCTTCATCAGGTTATGGAAAAAGACCATGAACTTAAAAATAAAAAAGTCCGGATTCAGGAATATGAGGCTTTAATGAATATTTCTGGCGGGGATGCCAGGAAGTTGTTAAATTTGTTTGAGCTGGTAATTGATTCACTTCATGAAGAAGGGGATATGGTTATTACCAATAATAAAGTAATGGAGATTGCCCAACAAAGGGTAGCCATTTATGACAAAAATGGGGAGCAGCATTATGATATTATTTCAGCATTTATAAAATCTATCAGGGGCAGCGATCCCAATGCAGCAGTATATTACCTTGCCAGGATGATAGAAGGTGGCGAGGACCTTAAGTTTATTGCCAGGAGAATGGTAATCCTGGCTTCTGAAGATATAGGAAATGCAAACCCAACAGCCCTGGTCATGGCGACAGATTGTTTTCAGGCAGTAAATTTAATTGGTTTTCCGGAAGCAGAAATTATCCTTTCTCAATGTGTGATTTATTTAGCCTGTTCTTCAAAAAGCAATGCCAGCTATATTGCCATAAAAAAGGCCAAAGCTTTAGTTAGGGAAACCGGCGACCTGTCTGTACCAATGCACCTGAGAAATGCCCCAACCAAGCTAATGAAAGAATCTGGATATGGGAAAAATTATAAATATGCTCATGATTACGACATGAATTTTGTGCGACAAGATTTCCTGCCTGATAAAATAAACAATACCAAATTTTATGAACCAGGAAATAATGCCCGGGAAGAAGAGATGAGAAAAAGGTTGAAGCTATTGTGGAAGGATAAATATGGTTACTGATTTGTGTGTGCGTGTGGGTGTGAGAATGAGTGTGAGCGGATTTGTGTGTGCGTGTGGGTGTGAGTGTGGCAGAATGAGTGTGGGTGGGGGTGTGAGTGTGGCTTATTGAAGTAGTTTTATTTTTTTACAATTTAATAAATTTATTTTCTATTTTCTATTTTCTATTTTCAATAACCAATAACCAATAACAATACCCTATTACCTATAACCAATCACCCATAACCTATTACCTAATTCCGATGAAAACCATAAATCTGCATATAGAAAATAAAGTGGCACATGTCACTTTTAACAGACCCGAGGTCGCAAATGCATTGAATGAACAAGCTTGGATTGAACTTTATGAGGTTTTTTCTAATCTGGACGCACAGGATGAGGTAAGGGTTGCGGTACTTTCAGGAGAGGGAAAACACTTCTGTAGTGGGATTGACCTTAGCATGTTAGAGCAGATAATGTTCCAGGAAACGTCTTGTGAAGGAAGGCATAAAGAAAAGCTGCTCCAAAAAATCTTAAAGTTGCAAGATGCAGTAACGCAAATCGAAAAATGCAGAAAACCAGTTATAGCCGCCATACATGGGGCATGTGTTGGGGCAGGACTTGATATTGCTGCTGCCTGCGATATGCGGTATGCATCCAATGAAGCTTTTTTTTCTATTAAAGAAATAGATATGGGAATGGTGGCCGACCTGGGATCACTGCAACGATTGTCCAAAATTTTGAGCGAGGGGCTGCTCAGGGAGCTGGCCTATACCGGAAGGAAAGTCCCTGCAATTGAAGCAAAGTCATTGGGTATCATCAACAGTATTTATAATGACCATAATGCTTTGCTTACTGAAGTGCAAGCGATTGCAGGTACAATAGCTTCAAAATCACCATTGGCTATTAGGGGCATAAAAACCAATATGAACTATTCCAGGGACCACTCGGTAGAAGAAGGGCTGCAATTTGTGGCAAATTGGAATGCAGCCATGTTGTATTCCAACGATATTAAAGAAGTTTTTGAAGCCATCAAAGAGGGCCGTCAGCCGCAGTTTAAGGATTGAACCAAAGGGAGCGGGTACCTTTCCAAAAATAGATATGTAAAAAATACTATTATTGAAAAGACAATGTGGGTAAAGAAAAGTCCTGTGAAAAATACCTTAAGTGCAATAGCCGGAGGGTTCTTACTTTTGCTGATTAATATTCCCCAGCCCATGATTGCTATAATGCCACTGGCAATACCAAAGATTATACTCCAAAAAAAATTTGGTTTTCCTATACCAATGGACCAAAGCCAGGAATATACAAAGGCATAAAGTATCCCAACTAAAAAGTGTAAAATTATTGCAAAAGCATTCTTTAAGAATGAATTTGATGTTTTGCCAGGATAAGCCATAGTGCCCAGAAAATGAAATAAAGCAATCCTTTTCCCTGTGAAAAAGCCAATCATATACATGAGCAGCGTCATTATTGCCGTCGCTATTATCCCCGAAATCAATAAAAATATTTCTCTCATAGACTTACCCTGATGAAATTATAAAAATTAGATTATGCTTTTTTAGTCCGTAAATATAATAAATAATACAAAGAAGAAATGCCTCGTTGATGGTTCGGAGGATAACGTTATCTGATAACGTTAGCTGTAAAATAATTAGCTATTAAATAATTATTTTTAATAACTATATCCGCATATAAGCCGTTACTATGGTAACAACTTTTTTAACTAATTTTTTTTATTTCAACAAATTAAATTTTTATAGCTATGTCAAAAGAAAATTTTAAATCCTTACAAGATCTGTTTGAACACGAAATTAAAGATCTATATAGTGCAGAGGAACAGCTTACTAAAGCATTACCGAAAATGGCTGAAAAAGCTTCCAACCAAAAATTGAAAAAAGCTTTTGAAGACCATTTGGAAGAAACAAAAGTACAAATAGAAAGACTTGAGCAGGTTTGTAAAAAATTAAAAATCGAGCCTACTGGTGAAAAATGCAAAGCAATGGAAGGCTTGATCAAAGAAGCTAAAGATATGTTGAGCAGTGAAGCAGAGCCTGAAGTAATGGATGCCGGACTTATTGCAGCCGCTCAAAGGGTAGAGCATTACGAAATTTCCGGTTACGGTACTGCTTCCAATTTTGCAAAAAAATTAGGTCATACTGAAATTGCCTCTTTATTGGAAGAAACGCTTAAAGAAGAGAAAAATGCAGATGCTAAACTAAATAAGTTAGCAATAGGCAGTATTAATGAGAAAGCAATGAAATAATAATCAGTGAACTGCAATAAAAAGGCCTGTGTATTTACAGGCCTTTTTTTATGTAGCCATTTTAACAGAACGTAAAATTTAACATTGCATTTGTCTAACCAGAAATAATAGGAATGTTAAGTTACAGGGTGAGAACTTCAATAATTTTCTTAATATTGAGATTGTATAACATTTATACCCCCTAATAGTTAATATTATATTACAATAGCGCCATTTAAAACATTTTTTTTAATAATTGCGTTCCGAATAAAATATCAATTTTATTATTATGTCTGACAACCCTCGTCAAAATTATACAGAAAAGGAGAAGGTAAAGATTTTTGATAAAGAATTTTTGCCGCACATTGATTCTATGTATAATTTTGCTTATAGATTAACATTTGATGAGGATGATGCAAAGGATTTGGTACAGGAAACGTACCTAAAGGCTTTTAGGTTTATAAGTTCTTTTCAACAAGGAACTAATGCAAAAGCATGGTTGTTCCGAATATTAAAAAACAGCTTCATAAACGACTTTAGAAAGAAAAGCAAACAACCTGCCAAAGTCGATTATCAAGAGGTTGAGACTTTTTATAATTCAGAAGGTATTGACGAAACCATTACTACTGATTTAAGGGTCGAGACGGTGCAGGATATGATTGGTGATGAGGTCTCTAATGCTTTAAACGCTTTAGCTGTTGATTTTAGGACTGTTATAATATTATGCGACCTTGAAGGATTTACCTATGAGGAAATGGCTAAGATCCTTGATATACCAATCGGGACAGTACGATCAAGGTTGCATAGGGCCAGAAACCTCCTTAAAGAAAAGCTTCAGGAATATGCATCTTCAATGGGTTACAAATAATTAATAATAAATATGGCAATTTTTTTTACAAACTGGCTGAAGAAGACCTTCAGCCCTAAACCCGAGAAGGCCAAGAAATGCCTTGATAGCGAAAAATGTTTAAAACTGCTCCAATTGATCCTGGATGGTGAAGCCTCAGAATTTGAAACTAATTATTTCCATTCCCACATCGAAGATTGCATGTCATGTTACAAACATTACGATCTTGAAAAAACAATCCGGCAAGTCCTGAAAACCAAAGTAGAAAAAAGGCCAGTTCCTGTCGACCTCATTCAATCAATTAAGTTAAAAATTGACCAAACAGCATAATTTATATTATGCATAAAGGTAAAGCATTTATATTCTCTGCCCCATCCGGGTCAGGTAAAACCACAATAGTAAAGCATCTATTAGCTACAAACCCTAAACTTGGGTTTTCAATTTCTGCATGCACCAGGGACAAGCGAGGGCGGAAAGAAGAAAATGGTCAAGATTATTATTTCCTAAATCCTGAAGAATTCAAGCATAAAATTGACGAAGGTGAATTTATTGAATGGGAAGAGGTTTACGAAGGTAACTTTTATGGCACCCTTAAATCGGAAGTAGAAAGGATCTGGAGCGAAGGCAAACACGTGATTTTTGATGTTGATGTAAAAGGTGGATTGAACCTTAAAAACTATTTTAAAGACACAGCGCTTGCAGTGTTCGTTAAAGTGCCTTCATTAGAAGTATTGGAAAGTAGGTTATACGACAGGAATACAGATTCTGCTTCCAGTATTTCGCGACGTTTGTTCAAAGCAAAATTTGAAATGAGCTTTGAAGTGGAATTCGATACTACATTAGTAAATGAGAATTTAGAAGATTCTCTACTAAATGCACAGAAACTGATAAATGATTTTATCAATAAGGATTAGATCAGCAAAAAGATTAGGAAATTTTTTTTATTATAAATTTGCTTGGGCACTTGCCCAAATGAGATAAAACGTGCCCCGTACCTGAAAATAGAAATATTATGAGGATAGGTTTATTTTTTGGATCCTTCAACCCTATTCATATTGGTCATCTTATCATTGCCAATACCATAGTTGAAGATGCTAAAGCTGACCAGGTGTGGTTTGTAGTTTCCCCTTTAAACCCTTTTAAGAGCAGTAATTCACTTTTGCATGAATTTGATAGGTTAAAAATGGTAGAAGCTGCAATAGAAGATAATTTTAAGCTACGGGCTTCCGATGTTGAATTCAGGATGCCAAAGCCAAGCTATACTATAGAAACTTTGACCTATATCTCAGAAAAACATCCCCAACATCAATTTTTTCTTATTATAGGAGCAGACAACCTGGATCAATTTACCAGATGGAAAAATTGGGAAATGATATTGGAAAACCACGGGCTTGTTGTTTATCCAAGGCCAGGTGCGGTTACTTCCCCACTTTTAGGTAATTCAAATGTAAATCTAATTGATGCGCCATTGTTGGATATATCAGCCACCTTTATCAGGAAAAATATAAAAGAAAATAGATCTGTAAAATATCTGGTTCCTGATAAGGTATTGGATATGATAAATTCACGCAAATATTATTTTTAATATCATTAAATAAACCGCGATATTCACTTGAAAGCGCCGTCTTTTTTGATTTAAGCCATTCATAAGATTATATTCCCGCTGGCAAAAAGAAAACATTTTAATAGCTTTCATTATTTATTTTTGATCCTTATTTTGAAATCAAATTTTATCTGGTGAGGCAATTCATTTTTATAATATTTTTAATTTTTCCTTCTTTAGTTTTTTCACAGGGTATAAGGGGCACTGTCTATGACCACAATGCTCAAATACTTCCCTATACTTCAATATATATTGCAGAATTGAAGGGATGGTGCTTCCACCAATATGCATGGTAAGTATGAAATAAAGCTCAACCCCGGAAAGTACACGATTGTAGTTCAGTTTATTGGGTATGAAAAGCAGCAGTTTCAAATTGAAATAAAAGATGGCTGGGTTGAAAAGGATATCAACCTTAAAGAACAGGTATTGCTTTTGAAAGAAGTTGAAGTTAGGAGCAAAAAAGAAGACCCGGCACTAACCATCATGCGAAAGGCTATTTCTAAAAGAAAATATCATTTGCTCCAATATGATTCATATCAGGTTAAGGTTTATATAAAAGGGACGGGGCAAATTACCAATGCACCATTTTTCTTAAAAAGGAAAATTGAAAAAGAGGGTGTTAAATTCAATGAAGCATATACTTCTGAATCTGTAAGTGTAATTTCCTTTGAACAACCCGACAAAGTAGAAGAAAAAGTTATTTCCATAAGAAGTTCTGGCGAAAACAACCCTGGATCAGCATCGCCCGCCTTGTTTATCACCCAGAGCTTTTATCAAGACAAGATAGCAGATGCTGTCTCGCCACTTTCAGGATCTGCATTTGCTTATTATAAATTTCGATATGAAGGAAGTTTTAAAGAAGGCAATTATGAAATCAACAAAATAAAAGTTACCCCTAGGTCAAAAGGGGAGCAGGTTTTTGAGGGATATATTTATATAATTGAAGACTATTGGGCGATACATAGCCTTGACCTACGCACCAGTATATTAGGGTTTCAGGCCCATGCCAAACAAAATTATTCAGAAGTTGCCCCTAACGTGTGGATGCCCATAACGCATCGGTATAAATTTCAAGGAAAAGTATTGGGCTTTGCAGGTGAATACGACTATCTCGCTTCGTGCAGTGATTATAAAGTGGTGCTCAACGAAGATTTAAAAAGCAAAACGCTCATAATTGATGAAAAAATAGAAGACGTTCCCCAGGAAATAAAAATTAATTTGCCTAAACAAAAAGAAGATATAGTTGAAGTACTGGAAAATCAGGACAAAATGACCCGAAAGCAATTTCGGAAAATGATGGTTCAATATGAAAAAGAAACCTTAAAGGAGCAGGAGGTGCCGGAGGTAGTGAGTGAAAGGTCTTATTCTGTCGACAGCCTTGCCACGAAAAGGGATTCGGTATATTGGTCGGAAATACGGCCTGTGCCTCTTTCAGAAAAGGAGTTAAAAGGTTACCAAAGAGATGACTCATTAGCAAGTGCCCCAAATGAAGGGCATGTACATACTGCTGGGGGAGACTCTACAACTACAAAAAAGAGTAAAAGAATCAGGTTTAAGCCTGAAGAATTGCTCTTTGGTGGAAATTATAAAATTTCAGGTAGGTTATCAATGAATTTAGACCCTACTATAACACAAATTTATTATAATACTGTTGAAGGGTTCAACGTAAATGCCAGTGCTAAATTCAACTTTCGTTACGACAGCGCAAAACGAAAGCATATATCCATTATGCCAAATGTGCGGTACGGTTTTGCCAGCAAAGATTTTTATTATAAGACAAGGATCTCCAAAAACTGGGACCATTCGGGTAAAAGATCTAATTTTTTTATTGAAGGTGGAAAATTTATTGAACAATTTAATGATCAGGAACCCATTCATCCACATATCAACACCCTAAGCTCACTAATTTTCCGCAGAAATTTTATGAAAATTTTTGAAAAAATTTATGGAAAAGCTGAATATGCCTATAATCCATCCTTAAAATATTCTTTTAAGGGAAATATTGAGTGGTCACAAAGGAACGAGCTTTTTGAACAGGCAGATTATAGCTTCTTTTATAGGGAGCCCAGGGATTTTACTATGAACCAGCCAAAAAATGTAGAACTTGCTTCTACAGGGTTTCCACAACATGAGGCATTCATTTTAAAAACAGAATTCAGGTTTAGGCCTGGAATTGTGTATAGAATAAATAATGGAAATAAAACCCCTGACTTCAGTAAGGCTCCCACTTATATCTTCAAATACAATAAAGGAATTCCTTCACTCCTTGGGAGTGATGTGAATTTTGACCAAATAGAACTCCGTTTTTCCCACGGATACAAATTTGGGGTAAGTGGAAAATTAGAATTTGAGTTGGCAGGTGGTACATTCCTTAATAATAAAAGTTTATATTTTATGGATTATCAGCATTTTGACGGCAATCGTACCATATTGACAAGCCTTAAACCAGCAAGCTCCTTTAGGTTAATGGACTATTATTTATATTCTACACGGGGAAGCTATTTTTCAGGATACAGCCATTATCAGTTCAGGAAATTTCTGATCACCCAACTTCCGGAAATAAGGTTTTCAGGATTGAGGGAAAATATTTTTTTCAACTACATGAAAACATCCGATTCACCACACTATTATGAAGTAGGGTATTCCTTGGACAATATTTTCAGGATACTTAGGGTTGAAGTGGCAGGTTCATTCATGGATAACCGCTTCCATGAAGTAGGTTTAAGGATCGGGATAGCTACTATAATAAAATTTAATAAATAAAGTTCAGCTCTGGTAGCCATGGGTTTCAACCCATGAAAACAAATATCAATTACCTCACTTTCCATGGATTTACCCATGGAAACAAGAAAACAAATATAAATTATATGGGCTTCCACCCATGAAATATCAATTACCATGGGTATCAACCCATGGTAACAATAAAATTTTAGAAGCTTTTTTATCAAAAAGGCCTTCTTGCTTTCACAAATATTTTCCTGTAATAATCGGAATAGATATTGTTTTCCACTACCCCAAGCTTGGTAGATGCATGGATAAATTTTACTTCACGCTTTCCATTCACTTCTGTTACCAGGCCCACGTGCGAAATTTTCCCATTGGCTCTATTGGAAGCAAAAAATACCAGATCCCCTTTTTGGAGTCCTTCAAGGCTCGATTTTTTACCGTATTGGCTTTGGGCATCTGAAGTTCTGGGCAGGCTGATGCCAGCAGCCTGGAAAGCTACAGATACAAGACCGGAACAGTCCATGCCAGCCCGTGTGGTCCCGCCCCATCTATATGGAGTTCCAGTAAATGACCTTGCAGTTTCTATAACTTTTTCAACTTTATTGACAGGGGTTTGTGGAACCTCTGCTGATACTTGAGGTCCTGCGGTTTTTTGATTCTTAACAACAGGTTTTCTTGATACAGATGTTGATTTTGATGCGCTACAGGAGGCAAAAAATATTGTAATTAATATTAAAAAAGTAAATTGTTTAATATGGGCCATCTTTGTAATCGAGCTTTTGATATTTTTTAAACAATGCTTATTATAAATTACGGTAATCAAATTTAGAACCAGTTTTTATACTTTAAAAATCAAATCATGGTTTTGATTATATTTTTAATTGAAAAGCCAAAATTTATAAGTATTAATGCATTATGATTAAATTTACATTTGTTCATTTAAAGAAAGAACAATTTTCTAAAAAATTATATACTTACCAGAAGAAACCTAATCTATGTGTGGGATTACCGGTATTTTTGCTTTTAATGAAATTGGCCGGTTCAATTTGATCAACCTGTCCAGGGC
>JALZND010000103.1 GCA_030857845.1 Bacteroidota bacterium
TGGTTTGGGAAGAAGGGTTGATTTCAGGAACACAATCATTATTATGACCTCTAATATCGGTGTCAGGGACCTTAAAGATTTCGGAAGCGGAATTGGTTTCTCTACCAGGTCTAAAGGTGAAAGTGGCGATGAAATCATGAAATCCACTATACAAAATGCACTTAAAAAAGCATTTAGCCCTGAGTTCCTGAATAGGTTAGATGATGTAATTGTTTTCAACTCACTTCAGAGAGAGCATATTCATCAAATCATTGACCTTACCTTAGGCAAACTGTTCTCCAGGATCAAAGCCATTGGCTATGTTGTTGAGCTTACCGAAAAGGCGAAAGATTTTATCGCGGAAAAAGGTTTTGATCCTCAATATGGTGCAAGGCCTTTGAACAGGGCAATCCAAAGGTACCTGGAAGACTCTGTAGCGGAAGAAATATTAAAAGGGGATATTGTAACCGGTGACATTATCCTTGCCGATTATGATGGTAAAAGTGAAGCCCTTACCCTCAGTATCAAGAAAAAAAGGGTCAAAAAAGAACAAGAAGAATAATCAATATTCATAAAACAAAAAAGGGAGGCGTGCCTCCCTTTTTTGTTTATTTATGTCATTTAATAACAAGATTAATCAGATTAGATAGTGGATTTGCTGGTTTCAGGAAATATATGCCATTATATAAATAAGGCATCAATTTTTCCAAATCAAACTCTTTTAATTTATCCCATACAGGATCTCAATTGGTTCCTAATGAAGCTTGGCAAAGATTTTAAAATCATAGCTTCCCATACAAGGTAATTTCACAAGGTTAAACTGAAGTTTTTTATTGAACCCGGGAATAAGTTTAATTTTTTGAATTTCGCTTACATTCATCTCAAAATCATCAACAACCATAATTTCTGCAGAAACCGGGCTATTATAGCTGTTGATAATTTCCACCTGAAGTTTATGAAACTTGGAACCTTCAAATGATTCGCCAATACAGGAAGTACGATATTCAAGGCCAGGACAATCGTTATATTTGTTCCATTCGCTCCAGACAATACTTGGATTTGGAGATTCTGTCACAAAGAAGGAAGATATCCATAAAGGAAATGTTAGGATAAGGCTAGTGATACTCATAATCTAATAAGGGTTAACTACCTATTTTACACATTTATATTTTATGTAAATATTCTAAATCTATCCTTAAAACTTGATTCTATTTATTGAAAATCCTCACATAGGTTTAATGCATCGAAAATAGCATCAAAAGAAGAAGCTTAATAGCTTCCATTATATTTCCTGATAAACCATTCTGTTGAGATTAAAATGAGCAGGATAAAAAATAACCACTTAATGTTAATGATGGGCTGAAGCACTACACTGCTGGTAATTACGCCTTTTGCCTCAAGTGTATTAAACTCTTCCTGAAGCTTATTGAGATCAGAATAATGAAAATATTTTCCATCATTGTCTATTGAAAGTCTCTTCAACATGTTATGGTCTGCTGTAAGGTTTAAGGATTCAAGCTGCACCGAATTAATTGTAAAAGCACCTTGGCTCGATTCTTTTTTGTTATTGATAACTGTAGTTGCTTTTAAGTTGTACAAGCCTTCTTGCAGTCCACCAATGCGATATTGGCTGTTGGCTTCGGTAACTATATAATTATAGTTATATTTTTCACCGTTTTCAGAAATTAATTCCAAGTCGATATTTTGGTTGTATATCCTTTCAAAAATATCGTTATAAACCTCATTTTCTATAATTACAGGTTCTGATCCATCAAATTCGTTGTTTATGGGGTAAACTTTAAATTTCCTTTTATCATCTTTGGCAGAAAGATATTGAACCATCTTCGAAACCAATTCGTCAAAAGCTTCTTGTTTTCCTGTTTTAGCAAATTCCTGAAGCCTCCACTGCCACATGCCATCGCCCAGCATTATAGCAGTTTTAGAATTCCTGTCCCTCCCAATCACTAAAAGCGGCTTTTCCGTTACCACGTTCCCTACCTTTTGATATAGGATAATTTCTGAATCTGCAGGGAATTTATAGTTGCCAAACGGAACCGAAACCGGGGGAAAGCTGCCTACAATGTTTCGTAACTCTGATTTAATATTGAAAGCTTTGAAATATTCATTGTAAGCTGGAGTTACCTTGTCTCTTTCTCCCCGCATCATATTTATCTGCATGAATTGATTTTGGCTGTTAAAGAGATTTAAATTAGTGTTGTTCCCAACGATAAACCATTTCGGTATATTATTGGAAAGCAGTTTAGTCACCATTGGGTTTGCTTGTTCTCCCGGCACCTGGTGGAATATAATTAAATCGTATTTTTCTTCTTTATGTTCCTGAAGGTCTGGTATAAATAAGGAAATTTCATAATTTTCATTTTTTTCAAGGGCGTACCTTATAGCTTTTATGTCAGGATGAGGAGACTGTGCAACGAGAAGGACCTTCTCTTTTCCTTCCACTACATCAATATAGGCATGCTTAATGTTGTTTTCTTTCGTAAATTCCCCCTCCTTATGTTGTACTTCCACAACATAATGTTGAATTCCGGTTATGTCAGCCTCAAGCAAAAATTCTACAGAATATATCTCATCTGATTTTGTAAGGGCAACATTTTTGGTGCTCAGTATTTTATTGTTTCTTTTTATGGTAACAATCGCTGCTTCCCCTGCAAATCCTGTATTGAATACCTCGGCTACAACCGGAAATTTATTTCCCTGATATGCAATTTTATTAAAATATAGGTTTTTCAGGTTGAGATCAATTTGGGGCACGGTATCACCCATGCCTACAGTAAATATTTTATAGGAATATGGATTATAAATTGGGGAAATCCCTTGATTATAAATGCCATCAGTTACTAAAATCGTTCCTGAGATGTTTCGACCTTCAAAATCAGATTGAATATTCTTCAACAAGTTTTGTAAATCAGTTTTTTGATTGGTGAACGAAATTTCCTGAAGGCTTGTAATGCGTTCGTTTTCATCCAGCGTCATAATTTCAACTTTTTGATCTTGCTCTTCAAGGCTGGTTTTTAGCTTTGCCAGTGTAGCAAGGGTATTGTTCAGGGAGATACTGTCATTGATATTGGCCATCGACAAGGAATTGTCGATAGCTATTACAACAGTGGGGTTTTCAACATTTGTTTTTACCTGTTTTATAAATGGCCCAATCAAAAGAAAGGTGACAATAGAAACAAGAAAAAACCTCAAGCCAAAAAGAAAGTAATTTGTATTTTTACTCCATGGTCCATTTTTTTGATATAAAAGGAATGCATAAACTATTCCAGCTAAAAGGCATAATAATACAAACCAAGGGGAATGATCAAATAAAAGACCAGAATTTTGCATTAGAAAAATTGAATATTATACAAAGTGGAAAAATGCTCCTCAAATTGTATAACTAAATTTAAGGAGGGAAATTGTTTGATTTTCAATTAAGGTTCAAGGAAAAGAAACTAATGTCCTCATAATATTTTCCCAATGGAAGAAGGTCATTAATATTTTTTTCCTAAAACCTTTAATTTTCCCTAAGTCAGCATCCCTCCGTCAACTTGTAAAACCTGTCCCGTAATATAGGATGACATGTCAGAAGCCAAAAATACAGCACATTCAGCTACATCTTCAGATTTTCCACCTCTACGTAAAGGGATGCCATCCCTCCAGGACTGCACAGTTTTTTCATCCAGCTTATCGGTCATTTCAGTTTCAATAAAACCAGGGGCAATAGCATTTGATCTGATATTTCTAGATCCCAGCTCCAGTGCCACAGACTTGGTAAAACCAATGATCCCTGCTTTTGAAGAGGCATAATTTGCCTGTCCTGCGTTTCCTTTTAAACCTACTACTGAGGTCATGTTGATGATAGAGCCACTTTTTTGTTTCATGAATGATTTGGTGGCAGCTTTTACAGTATTAAATACCGATTTGAGGTTGGTGTTGATTACATCGTCCCACATATCTTCGCTCATACGCATCAAAAGGTTATCTTTTGTTATTCCTGCATTGTTTACAAGGATATCCATTTTTCCAAACTCGGCCACCACATCATTAATAAGCTGGTCAGCTGCGTCAAACTTTGCTGCATCAGATTTATAGCCTTTGGCTTTAATGCCTTTTTCCTTGAGTTCTTTTTCCAGTGCAAGGGCTTTTTCCTCGCTGGATAAATATGTAAAAGCCACATTGCATCCATGTTCTGCAAACTTAATGGCTATAGACCGACCAATGCCTTTTGATGCACCTGTAACCAGGGCGGTTTTTCCTTCGAGTAGTTTCATTTATGAATATTGGATTTTGAAATAACTAAAAAATACTGGCACTTCAAGGTAATCATGTACATTGCCTTTATGCTTATATGAATACGGAATGTCCAGCGACTTTCAAAAGTATAAAAATTAGAAGAATTATAACAAGAATAAGGTATTTAATAGATGGTAAAGAGTTTAAATCTTTATTGGCATGCGGTTGTTTACTTTATTGGTGAATCATTTTTTATTGAAAGTAATTGAATTAAATTTGCCTCGGTCTTCATTAAGTTAACTATAAAAAATTTTTAGAATATGTCTGTTAAATATGATGTAATTGTGATAGGAAGTGGCCCCGGGGGATATGTGGCAGCAATCCGGGCCGCTCAACTCGGTTTGAAGGTAGCAGTTGTTGAAAGGTCTGAACTAGGGGGGATATGTTTGAACTGGGGATGCATCCCAACAAAAGCATTATTGAAAAGTGCGCAGGTATTTGAATATGTAAAGCATGCTAGTGATTATGGTGTTTCGGTATCAGGAGCAGAAGTTAATTTTTCTGAAATGATAAAAAGAAGCAGGGATGTGGCGCAAGGCATGAATAAAGGGGTGCAATTTTTATTCAAAAAAAATAAAATTGACCATATAGCAGGTTTTGGAAAGCTAAAAAACAATACAACTGTTCAGGTTAAAAATGAAAAAGGTGAAACAGCAGAATATTCTGCAGATCATATAATTTTAGCCACAGGTGGACGAGCCAGGGAACTTCCTGCTTTAAAAATTGACGATGAAAAAATTATAGGTTATAGAAAAGCCATGGTGCTTGACAAAAAGCCTGTATCTATGGTAGTAGTAGGTTCTGGGGCAATCGGTGTGGAGTTTGCCTATTTTTACAATTCAATAGGCACGAAAGTTACTATTGTAGAGTTTATGCCCTCAATTGTGCCTGTAGAAGACGAAGAAATTTCAAAGCAACTTGAACGAAGTTTTAAAAAATCAGGAATTGATATTATGACCAACGCTGAAGTTACTGCAGTCGATAAAAGTGGCAAAAAATGTAAAGTAACTGTAAAAACTATAAAAGGCGAAGAGGTAGTAGAATGTGATGTTGTTTTGGCGGCTGTAGGTTATAGCACTAACCTGGAAGGCATTGGACTTGAAGAAACAGGGGTTGCTTTAGAAAAAGGCCGAGTAGTTGTAGATGAATATTACAGGACTAATAAACCGGGTGTTTATGCAATTGGTGATATTATAAAAGGACCAGCTTTGGCACACGTTGCTTCCGCTGAAGGAATAATCTGTGTTGAAAAAATAGCAGGTTTGGAGCCAGAACCTCTTAACTACAACAATATTCCCGGATGCACTTATTGCCAGCCAGAAATTGCTTCAGTAGGGTATACAGAAAAAGCAGCAAAAGAAGCTGGGTACGAAATAAAAGTAGGCAAATTTCCATTTTCTGTTTCAGGAAAGGCAAGTGCTGCCGGTAATAAGGATGGGTTTGTAAAAGTAATTTTTGATGCAAAATATGGTGAATGGCTGGGAGCCCATATGATAGGCGCCAATGTTACAGAAATGATTGCTGAAGTTGTTGTTGCCCGTAACCTGGAAACAACTGGCCATGAAATTATTAAAACCGTGCATCCGCACCCTACAATGTCGGAAGCAATTATGGAAGCAGCCGCCGCCGCATATGGCGAAGTTATACATCTTTAAAATATCATGTAAGATATTGAAGGTCCGTGCGATAGCCGGACTTTTTTTTATTCTTCATTTTAACAAAACTAAAAAGTAAAAATTTTTCCCTTTCAGCTGTTACTCCCTTATCCTAAAAAATATACAGAATAAAAATCTTGCACTAAGTTGTAAAAATTGTTAATTTAGTCGTCCATTTTACTTTGAATATTAAAAATGAATATAATTTAACAGATGAATATAAAGAATTATATATCATCAGGAATACTTGAAGCTTATGTGTTGGGCGAATTATCAGGAATTGAGAAACAAGAGGTGGAAAGAAATGCCGATGATTATCCTGAAGTTTATGAAGAAATACGACATATACAAGAGGCTTTTCATGTTATCTCTATACAAAGTTTAAAACAAGCAGGAATTCTACCTGAAGAAGATTCTGTACATGACAAGGATAAAAAAGAATCCGGATCAAATAAAAAAACAAATAAAGCCATTGAAGTTTCCTTAAAACACAATATTAATGTTTCTAATTACCTGGCATCTGCAGCCGTGATATTAGCAATTGTATCATCTTTTGCAGCTGCTGATTTATACCTCAAACTAAAACATACCCAGGACCAGATAACTACTTTAACAGAAAACAAGAACATCATCGCCCCTATTTCTCAATTTGAATATGAAGCAGACCTTGATGTAGAACCTTTCGGATTCCTTTTTACCTCTGAATTTGAAGAAATTGAACTTTACGACCTGTACAATTCTATAGAATCGCATAGCAGGGTGTTCTGGAATGAAAAAACACATGAACTGTTTTTGCAGAAAAATCACCTTCCCATACTTGAGCACGGAAAACAATTTCAACTTTGGGCAGTGATTGACGGCCTTCCGGTTAATGTTGGCCTTGTTCCTAAAGATACCGGCGAAGATTTTATAAGGATGAATAGGACCAAAAATGCTTCTGCATTTATGATTACAATAGAGCCGGAAGGCGGCAGTGAATTCCCTGATTTTAAAAGTGAAATAGCCTATAGAAGACTTATCGAATATTGATTTTAATCTAAAGCAAAATCTTAAACTGCCTATAGTATGTAATAAAGTTATTTGATATAACTAAATAGTAAGTATATAAACAAAAAAGGCTGCCAGTAAACAGGCAGCCTTTTTTGTTTATAACCTATTGGACTCAGGCGGTTTTAATAAGAAAGTTATTTAAAGTAAATTGAAAGAGGCGCTCTATAAAAATATTTGAAATAGCGCTTAACGAATAATAACAGATAACAAATGATGCGTTTCTTTCAAATAAAATTTCTTGATATGACAAAAATGTTGTTTTGGTCCCACATTTTTTTCTTTACAAGCATTATAAATATTGCATATGCACAAAATAATGAAAAACCCCTAAAAAGCTCATTATTCATTATTGAGGGGTTTGATCAAAATGGAAAAGTCACCCAATCTGGATCAGGGTTTTTTATCGACAATCAAGGTACGGGTATTAGCCACAAGGCTTTGTTTAAAGGTGCTGCAAAAGTAGTGATTACTACTTTCGATAGCCTTGAATACAACATTGAGAAAATTATTGCTGAAGATGAAGAATCTGGCCTTGTTAAATTTAATTTGAACAAGAAACCAGTTTCAGCTTTGCCTTTGCCAATAAATACTGTAGTTCCTGCAGCTGGGGAAAAAATACAGGTAGTGTCAGCTGTGCCAGGCTTTGGCTTCCACAATCTTTCAGCCTTAATCTCAGAAGTAAAAGAAGTTCCTGAATGGGGGAAATTTATAAGTATTTCTGTTTTTGGGCCTAAAGTGCCTACGGGCAGTGTTGTTTTGAATGCTTCAGGTTCAGTAATAGGGGTAGCAGTGTCGGCGGTTTTGGATGCACAGTACAAAACCATGGTGATTGATATTAAAAAAATTGAAAAAGCTAAAATAAAAAATTTAGGTATAAAGGACTACAGCGCACCTACTGCAGTTTCTTTGTCTTTTTTAAAAGGTATTGAGGTATATCAAGCAGGAAAATATACAGAGGCAATTAAGTTTTTTGAAGAAGGCTTTATATCGGGCAGCTCAGCTTATTTTTATTTAAGTGGATTTGCATATTATGAGGCAAAGAATTATTCAAGGTCTTTTGAATCTTTGAAAAAAGCCATTGAGATTAATGATAAAAATGGAAATGCCCATAAATTACTAGGCATTTCGGCTTTTCAATTAAAGGATTATAAGGTTGCAGCAAGCAGCCTGGAGAAGGCTATTCAGTTAAAGATTGCTGATGGAGAAACATATTCAACAAAAGGCTTGTCCCATTTTGGGCTCAACGATTATAAAAACACTGTAGAAGATCTAAATAAAGCTATTTCCCTGGGAATAGATGATGTTTGGGTATATACCGCAAGGGGAAATTCCAAGTTAAGTCTTGGCGACCTGCCGGGAGCAAAACAAGATTTGCAAAAAGCAATCAATAAAGGAGGTGGTGATGATAAAGCTCTTTTTTATACTCTGGCTAAAATTAATTTTCAACTAAAAGATTATAAAGAAGCTATACAAAAAGTTGACTTTGCCATTCAGAAAGGATTGAAAGAGCCGGAAGCTTTTGTTATACTTGGAACTTCCAAATATAACCTTCAGGATATTGAAGGTTCCATAGTCCCTTTACAAAAAGCAATTGAGAGTGGTGCCAGCCAAATGGGTGTTTTTCTATTGTTAGGGAAAGCAGCATATGAAACCAAAAAATGGGACCTATCCATTGCAAATCTTGATCAAGCCATAACAAAAGGAGCGGCCGATCCACAGGCATACTTCTATAGGGGAAAAATAAAATGGGCTAAGAGTGATTTTAATGGTGCTTTAGCCGATATGGTTTCTGCAATAGAAAAAGGGGGCAATTTTGCAGAGGCGCATGAAATTTCAGGGCAAGTATTATTTCAACAAAAAAAATATTCCGAAGCTATTGAAAAGCTTACAAAAGCCATTTCTTTAGGAACAGAAAATGCTTCCATATATACTTCAAGAGGGTCCTCTAAATTTTTCACCAAAGACTTCCAGGGTGCAAAGAGTGATTTGCTTAAGGCAATAAACCTTGGTGCTGCTGAGGACAAAGAAGTGCTTTATAATTTAGGCCGCGCACATTTCTATTTAAAAGAACATAAAGAAGCTATAGCCAAACTGGATATTGCCATTCAAAAAGGTATTAAGGAACAAGAAGGTTTTGTTTGCTTGGGTACGGCAAAATTCCTTTCTGCTGATATGGAAGGTGCAATAGCAGCATTAAAACTTGCTATAAAAGAAGGTGCTACAGACACGGATGTATATTTAATGCTGGGAAAAGCAGAATACGAGACGGGCAAACAGGATGCAGCTTTCGAAAACCTGAACCAGGCAATTGCTAAAGGCGCTACGGATGCAAAAGCCTTTCTATATAGAGGAAAAATAAAGTATTCTAAGAATGACCTTGATGGAGCGTTAACCGACCTGAACGTGGCCACAGCAGGTGGAATAAACCTGCCAGAAGTACATGAAATAACTGGCAATATCTTCTATCAGCAAAAAAAATACCCTGAAGCCATAGAAAAACTTTCAAAAGCAATAACAGGAGGGATAGAAAACAATAAAATCTATACTTTACGGGGAACAGCAAAATACCACGTAAAAAATTACCAAGGGGTAAAAACTGACCTTCTAAAAGCTGTGGCATTAGGTGCTGGCGATGATAAAGATGTAAATTACACATTAGGCCGAGCCCATTACCAATTAAAAGAATATAAAGAAGCAATTGTCAAACTGGAAATTGCCATTCAAAATGGTATAAAAGAGCAAGAAGCTTTTACAAGTTTAGGAACATCAAAATACCTGGTTCAAGACCTGGAAGGTGCAATTACATCCCTAAAACTAGCAATTAAAGAAGGTGCTAATGAAGCAGAAATTTAT
>JALZND010000453.1:0-545 GCA_030857845.1 Bacteroidota bacterium
TAGATGTTTGCAATTCCTCTTTTTGCTGAAACCTATATCTTAAAAAATTTAAAATTTTTTCTGGTGACAGTACCTTAAAACAACGGGGGAGGCCTCTTTGTAATAGAAGCTAGCTACCATCTTTAATTACTTTTCTAACAATTTTTTTTATCCATTCAGTCGAGGGCTTATAAAGCAAATTGCTTAATAAAGCAATAAAAAAGCTTATTATAATAATTTTAAAGATTTCTGAATTTTCTTCTCATCTGTAAAATAAAAAAGAAAAAAAGTAACAATGAACATTACAAAAAAATTGATCCATGGTTTGTTCATCATAGTATATGCTTATTTTATTAATATATTTATTGAGCTTATCAAGTTTGGATTTAAAGACTTTGTCCCATACCAAATAATTGTACTATTTGATGCTCTGATCTCTCATAAGCTTGTATAGAATTTAACATGCGGCAAATAACTCAGATTTCGTTAGTGCCAAATTATAGACTTACTATACGTAAAATATGTTTGGCCATTTCAACTTATAGCCTTGAATCCCTTACTTGAGG
>JALZND010000453.1:555-2470 GCA_030857845.1 Bacteroidota bacterium
ATCATTGGGTTACTAAACTAATACCTCCTGTTACAGCTGCTTCAAACCATGGCATAGCTTCAAATCTTAAGTAATAATTTAGCCTTTGCTGGTTTTATCACCTGCAAATCCCTGCAAGCCTCCTTTTTCTTCCTGCCGTGTTTAGTTTCTTACTAGTTGCTTTTTAATGGTTTTTGGAGAGACTAACCATTACTAAATTTTTGTTATGTCAGTTTTATATCCTCTTGTAGGGTTTCCTTGCGATTTCATCATGTGAGAAATAATCTTTAGTATTTGTGCAAAAAAAATCATCCTGCACTAAAACAGGATGATTTTTTACACTTAGTGTTTCAAGGTTTATTCCCCATGGCCTGTTTCTTCATTCCTTCGGGCCCTTATTTCTTCATCTTTTATGGTGGAAAGGAAACTTACCAGATCGCGGATTTCCCTTTTTGTGAGGAAATTTTTCATGTCTGGCATACTGGATCCTGCATTTATCCTTTTTGTGATATTCTCTTTCATGATAACAGTGTCTGGACGGCTACCAATTTTAATGGATACGCTGTTATTGTTCTCTTCCTGGAGTATACCGCTGACAGACTTTCCTGTGTTAAGGTCAAGCACAACAACTCCGAATCCAGGAGCAATACGTTTGCTTGGATCTATCAATGCCTCCAGCAACTGCTGCCGGGTAAGCCTTGCACCAATGCCATTGAACCTGGGCCCAGCATTTCCTCCATAGTCATTATAGGAGTGGCATTTCATGCAGTTGGCCGACTGGTGCCTGAAGGCGAGTTCCCTGCCATTTTGCTGGTTTCCTCCGTATAATGCGTCTTGATAGGATGCCATCTTTATGTCAGGGGATATCTTGGACCGTATTTCATCAAGCCTTGTCTGCAACTCAGGGGCATTTGTTGAACTTATTGCTTCCGCTAATTCAAGGTGGATTTCAGGAGGCAACTTGCCGTTTGCCATCCGGGTCAAAAGCATATCGAATGTAGGCTGGGTATTTTGTACTGGCAAAGTACCCAATGTTACCAATGCTGCTTGTTTTTCTTCTATAGATCTTTTTTCTATTACATCTGTCAATAGATTGACCATAAGATCCTTTTCTATGTCCATGCTGGCCATCAGGTCTAAACCAGCTACCCTTACACTTTTTTCCCTGTCTGAAAGTGCCTGCTCAATGGCTTTGCCAATTTGCTTATTTCCCAATATTGCAAGTGACCTTAAGGCAGTTTCCCGTACTTCTGGGTTCCCATCATTTTTTAGTAGAGCAAATAATTTTTCGGTACCTTGTTCTATCCGTAATTTTCCCAGAGCTTTTACAGCACTTAACTTTATTGCTACATTCCTGTGGTTTGCAAGCTGAACAAGGGGCGCCGAGGCCAATTGTTGCACAGGGCCAGCGTCTCTTTCAATTACACCACGGTAGCGGCCATCCACCCTGTCTACCACAGATGGTTTTGCCCATGTGCTTAATGCGGCAACAGCTTCAGCGCGCATAGCAGGTGCATTGCCCTCCCTAGTAGAAAAATTGATCAAGTTTTGCATGGCTTGTTCATTTCCTACCCTAAGGTTGGCATTAATGGCCCTTCTTATTAATGGCTCCTGGCTAAAGCGGTTGTTTTGAAGCACATTTCCTAATGCCGCCAAGGCAGGCTCGATAGAAAAATCATCATTTATGGCACGTGCTGCCTCGGTAACAATATATTCATCGGCATCATTTAAAAAATTGGCTATTCCTGGGTGGCTCATGCGCCTCAACGCTAACACAGCACCCATTCTTACTGCACGGGAGCTGTGCGTTGACAATGCTGCTATTGGTTCAGGTTTTCCCATTCTTGCCAATGCAAGGCTGGCCGCATGTCGAATATAGGCATCCTCATCATTATTGGATTGTAGCAGGGCAATTATTTGGTTAGTGGCCGGCTCG
>JALZND010000453.1:2480-3163 GCA_030857845.1 Bacteroidota bacterium
TTGCTCGGCTGTTTTCATCCGTCAACAAAGGGATCAGGTTACTTCCTGCTTCTTTGTATTTTATGTCACCCAGCCACTTAGCTGCCTGTGCCCTTATTTCTGGGTCACTGTCTTTTAACAATGGGATCAAAGCTTTAGCATGTCCCTTATCTTTGCGGCCAAGCTGGGCCATCCCCCAAATGCCATGTACACGAGCCAATTGGTTTTCTTTTTGATTAATGTTTTGCTGAAAAACTTCAGCTCCTTTATTGCCCCTTGTGGCCAATTCAAATTGTGCTTTTTGACGAACACGCATATCTTCATGCTTCAATAAGCCACTTAAGCGGTTTTCATCATGTTTCTTAAAATCTTCGACAAGCAGTTGCTTTGTTTGCTGCCTTTCTGGCCTTTCTGCACCGCCGGCAGCATCTAGTTTCCAGATCCTTCCAAAGTCTTTGGTCCTCCAGCCTTCAATCCAGTCAGCTACATATAGAGCCCCGTCAGGGCCAAACTCTATACCTGTGGCCAGGATACCACTCAATATCATTTCATTTTCACCAAGTTCAAAAGAAGCCCCTTTAGGCTTCAATTTAAAAGAATGTATGCCTGAATGGGCAGGATTACCAACAAACTCAACAATAAAAAAAGTATTTTTCCATTCAGGCCCCCAGGCAGTTCCGGGGTTATATGCCATACCAGTGGGG
>JALZND010000104.1 GCA_030857845.1 Bacteroidota bacterium
CCTTAAAAAATATTATATTTGCCCTCCTTCATTTATGGCCAGAAGAGAGGTTTTTGATCACCTTGGAGGTTATGATGAATCATTGGCATATGAAGATTTCGACTTTTTTGTCCGCTCTTCCAGGAAATTTAAATTCTGCTATTCTGATAAAGTTTTGGTGCAAAAGAGGATATTGGCCACGTCATTGTCTGCTAAGCAGTATCAAAAAGGAAGTAAACAATTGATTTCTACTTATTTTATTTGTGAAAAAGCATTGTTACTTAATAAAACAAAAAAGGAGCATGTTGCCCTTAAAAAAAGGATCCAATATGAGCTGACACAGGCGCTGATCACAAAAAATTATAATATTGCAAAACAATTCCTACAGCTTTATAATCAAAATCCGGAAGGGAAGAATTATATCTTTTTATTCCTTGTCAACTTTTTTGTGTTGTTCAAGCCAAACTTGAACCTGCTGACCAGGTTCGAAATAAAAACCCGTATGTTGTTAAGCAAATAAGAATAACCCTTATCTCCTATTATCTTCATTGTCAAGCATGCTCAGGTAGCTTTTATACCTGCTCTCAGCAATTTTACCTTCAGCAAAAGCTGCTTCTATGGCACAACCAGGTTCATGGGTATGCGTGCAATTATAAAACCTGCACTTTCCCATCAGGCTGCGCATTTCCGGGAAAAAGTGTGATAATTCCTCATCTTCTATGTCCAGCAGGCCCAGCTCCTTTATACCTGGTGTATCTATAATATATGTATTTTCGCCAATCTTAAACATCTCTGCAAAGGTGGTAGTATGGACCCCCTTTTGGGCAAAATTTGAAACCTCAGAAGTTTTTTGTGCAATGGAAGGTGCAATAGAATTGATTAAGGTCGACTTGCCCACGCCGGAATGTCCTGAAAATAAAGTGGTTTTATTTTTTAGTAAATCTTTTACCGCTTCAATATCATTAACATCCAAAGCTGAAACCAACAAGGTTTTATATCCCAGAGGCTGGTATATGTCAGATAATTGATGGTAGGCCTTTAAATAACCTTCGTCCATCAGATCTTTTTTGTTGAACACAAGGCAAACAGGAATCCTGAAGGATTCGGCTGACACCAAAAACCTATCAATGAAACCTAAAGAAGTTGCTGGAAATGCCAGGGTAACTATCAATAGTGCCTGATCTATGTTAGATGCGATAATAGAGCCATGTCTGGTATTGTGAACTGATTTTCTGATGATATAATTTTCCCTGGGCAATACCCCATTGATGATGGCCGTCATTTTTTGAACATCCTCTACTTCAAATGTTACCCGGTCGCCTACAGCAATGGGATTTGTGGTTTTTGCGCCTTCAAGTTTTAATTTGCCTTTGAGCCTGCAATCAAATAGGGCACCTTTTTCTCCTTCTACTGCGTACCAGGAGCCGGTAGATTTTATCACCCTTCCTTCCATATTAATCCTTTAAAAGCATTTTTGAAAATTCCATAATTTTATGGGTAGCTCCAATGTTTTTCAAAACAAATTGTTTGCTGATTTCACTTACTTCAATTTTTAAATTTGATTCTTTTCGAAATCCGTCAATTTTAAGCTTAAGCTCCTCATAGTCAGATACCGGAAAAGCGCCTCCCGCTTTTATGAGGTTTACGGCTTCAACAAATTTTTTGTAATTTTTATCCCCAAAAAAAATGGGCATACCAAAAGTGGCAGCCTCCAGGATGTTGTGCAGTCCTTTTCCGTATGCGCCGCCAATAAAAGCATAATCGGCAAATTGATATAGGGATGAAAGAAACCCAATATTATCAATGATCAGGCATTGTTTATCATTATCAATACCTTTGGTTAATCGGGAGCTGTCAGGAAAGACATTTATTATGTTTGCAATTACATCCTCATGTACTTCATGGGGGGCAATAATAAATTTAATGTGTGGAAAATCTTTTATCAATGGAGCTAAAACCTGTAAATCGTGGTCCCAAATACTTCCAGCAACAAAAACTTCATTATTTTGAATGAATTCTTGAATATTGGGAAGGTTTTTGATACTTTTTGATATATCATGTACCCGATCAAAACGGGTATCTCCTGCAACAGTCACACTCTTTATCCCAATGCTGTTCAGGAGCTGAAGTGAATTGGCTTCCTGCACAAAAAAATGGGTGAATTTCCTCAAAATTCCCCTGTAGAAACTTCCATATGGTTTGAAAAACAATTGTTCTTCCCTAAATATAGAAGAAATGGACAATAGTGGGATATTGTGCCGATGTATTGCGTCTATAAAATTAAACCAAAATTCATACTTAATAAAAAGCACTAATTGAGGCTTTAAAAGGTCCAAAAATTTGTTTGCGTTGACAGCAGTGTCTTCTGGCAAATAATATATAAGGTCTGCAGCCTGGTAATTTTTCCTAATTTCATAGCCTGAAGGAGAGAAAAAAGTCAAAAGCACCTTATGTCGGGGAAATTTTTTTTTAAAAGCTTCAATTACCGGACGGCCCTGCTCAAACTCCCCCAGCGATGCACAATGAAACCAAATGTATTTTCCGGGATTTGCATTTAAATCTTTTTCTAACCTGATGAAAAGATCTTTTCGGCCCTCTTTGAACAACCTTGCTTTTGGGGAAAACGAAGCAAAGATGGAAATGGCAAAAAAGTATAATCCTGTAAAAATGTTATAAAAAATTTTCCCCATTTGTTGATATGAAGAAACAAAAATACAAAAACCCTCCGTATTGAGAGGGTTTTTATTCAATAAATCAAGAATTTGACCCATTATTTTTGAGCGGCAAGATAATTCGAGACTCCTTCTTTTGTAGCTTTCATTGCTTCTTTTCCTTCTTCCCAATTTGCAGGGCAAACTTCGCCATATTGTTCAACATGTTGCAGTGCATCCACCAACCTAATCATTTCATCAATATTTCTTCCAAGGGGCAGGTCATTGATCGTTTCTTGTCTTACTTTTCCTTCTTTATCGATCAAAAATGTGCCTCTGTAAGCTACAGGCATGCCTTCAAAAATCAATTCATTTTCTTCATTGTAACTCCAGTCTCCTGCCAAAACTTTAAAATTATTGGCAATTGTTTTAGCTGAATCAGCTACAAGTGGATAGGTTACACCTTGAATGCCACCATTTTCTTGTGGAGTACTTAACCACGCAAGGTGGGTTTCTTCAGTATCTGTAGAGCATCCAACTATGGCTACACCTCTTTTTTCGAATTCCTGAAGTTTTTCCTGAAAAGCAATAATTTCTGTAGGGCATACAAAAGTAAAATCTTTAGGATAGAAGAAGAATATAACCTCTTTTTTACCCAAATATTGATCTAATGAAAAATTTTCAACAATTTCTTCACCATTGATTACTGCTGGTGCTTTTACTATAGGAGCTTTTTTGCCTACTAATGTCATGGAACTATAAATTTATATTTATAAAATTTTATAGTGCAAAATTATGAATGTTAACAGTGATTTCCAATTTGCGGGAATAATATTTAAAGAAAGGGTGATTTTTCTGAAAATATACCTGTAAATACAAGGAAATATTATAATGATTTATAATTGTTTGGAAGTTCAGATAGTTCGTATTTTAGAGGTTCAGGAGTTCAGGGGTTCAGGGGTTCAGGTATTGCGTAGTTCAGGAAGTTCATGGTAGGTAGCTCTGGTTCATGTAATTACTTGCCAGAAAAATTTGGTTTTCTTTTCTCCATAAATGCATTCATTCCTTCTTTTTGGTCGGATGATGCAAAAAGTAAATTAAAGTTTTTTCTCTCAAAATGAAGTCCTTCATCAAGGTGGGTTTCGTATGACCTGTTAACGGATTCTTTTGCTAACTGGCATGCTAAAGGAGGCATTGAGGCAATTACTTCTGCAAATTTTATGGCTTCAGATAAATAAAGCGCAACAGGAACTATTTTATTGATAAGTCCATAGCTCAAAGCTTCTTCTACAGAAATAAATTTCCCGGTAAGTACCATTTCCATTGCCCTTGCTTTTCCCAAGGCACGGGTAAGCCGTTGCGTGCCACCTGCTCCTGGCATAACACCTATTTTTATTTCCGGTTGGCCAAACTGGGCGGTCTCAGAAGCAATTATCATGTCACATGCCATAGCAAGCTCACAACCACCTCCCAATGCAAAACCTGAAACCGCGGCAATTAATGGTTTTTTAATTTTTTTAATTTGTTCCCAGGTGCTAAATTGATCTATTTTTACCATATCCACCGCAGACCTCCCAGCCATCTCTTTGATATCTGCCCCAGCAGCAAATGCTTTTTCATTTCCGGAAATAATGATGGCATTTACTGTTTCATCCTCATCGAGCTGTTTTAACCCGCTCGCGATCTCTTGCATTACCTGCAAGTTTAAGGCATTAAGCTCATTGGGGCGATTAATTTGGATGTGCCCCACTGACTTGCCTACAGCGGGGTTAATTTTAATATAGTCCATATATTTAAAAATTGTGTGACTATAAATATATAAATAAAAAAAACCTTCTTTTACTAAAGAAGGTTTTTAAGTGTGTAAACAAGTTTATGATAAAATGTGTGTTATGTAGCTATATACATGTTGTGACATATTAGTAACCAGGAAAATATTATTTATTCCGGGCCTCGATGCTTTGCCAACCCACGCTAGTGGTCACGCTGGATTTAACAAACTTTTGAGCAGCTATATTATACTCTTCAGTAGGGGAATATTCTTTAATCTCCATTTTATTGGCAAGCTGAAAGTTAATATCCATTTTGTTCCTTACATTAACAACTAACAGAATTAATAATAAAGATAAAATTTTAAATATAAATGAGAGATCGTCTTTCTTGATTGACATAATAAATCCTTTTAAAATTAGGGCATTAATAAATCTTTGATCCAGCAATGAACTAAAGAATTACTTCATTAAAAGTATCATTATCATGTCTTCCAAACAATGATCCTTTTCCTATAATACTTACACGGGGCTCTTAATCTCTTAAATAATATTACATGTTAATTTAAAAAAATTTACAGAAGTTAGTCTTTTTGTGCAGACATTTTTTATGACAAAAGGTGTTTTTTTTAAAAAAAATATCCACCAATATGCTGTTTTTGATTAACTTTTTATTTGTTATTTTATTTTCTTTGGATGAAGAATGCCTTATAAAATCAGGAATAGGTCTTGTAATCCTGTCAAAACAGTTTAGTTATGATCAAAATTTTGTTTGTTTGCCTTGGGAATATATGTAGGTCTCCTTAAGCAGAAGCTTTATTTAGAGATTTATTGATCAAAAAAGGTTTGAAGAATGCTATTTATTGCAATTCTTCAGGCACTTCCAATTACCATAAAGGGTCGCTCCCAGACCCCAGGACATTAAATAGTACGAGAAATAATAATATCCAAATAGAGCATTTTGCATAACAATTTTATTCAGGTGATTTTCTGTCATATGATTACATCCTGGCCATGGATGCATCCAACAAAGCAAACATTTTAAAACTTAACATGCAAGGTGAAATAGAGACCAAAAAAGTGTTTTTGATGCGGGATTTTGAAAAAGAAATAGGCAATGATAAAGATGTTCCCGCCCCATATTTTGGTGGGGAGGAAGGGTTTCAGCAAGTATTTTATATGCTGAAAAGGTCTTGTGCTGCTTTTTTAGATTTTTTGATTGAAAAACATCAGCCACATGTTGAGCGATGATTTTATCTCCCTTTTTGAAAGGGTGCTATATAAATGTTTTGGTGCAGCTATTAAAGTAAAGAATTATTCTTTTACCTCAGGGGGATGTATAAACAACACGCAAAATTAGATATTGCCATGAGAACATTTTTTATAAAATGGAACCAGGGACACCTTGGGGATATGTTTCTTGCAGAAGCTAAGGGTTTAAAATTGCTCTTTGCCGCCGGTGCAATTAAAATTCCAGAAGTAATAAGTTATGAAAATGTAGAAAGAATGTCCTTCATGCTCATGGAATTTATTGAAACTGTTCCAGCCAGCAAATTATTTTGGGGAAATTTTGGTAATTCTTTAGCTAAATTACACAAGACTTCCAATGCAAAATTCGGCCTCGACCATGACAATTTTATTGGCTCACTTCCTCAAAAAAATACAAGCAACTCAAGTTGGGTAGAATTTTTTATTGAGAATCGTTTATCTGTACAGGCTGGCCTTGCTTTTTATAATGGCCATGTTTCCATAGATTTTTTAAAAAAGCTAGAAAAAGTATATAAAAAGCTTCCTGATCTTCTTCCGGAAGATAAACCTGCCCTCTTGCATGGTGACCTGTGGAGCGGCAATTTTATTGTTCAAATAATGCCAAACCCTGTTTAATAGATCCTGCGATTTATTTTGGCAACCGGGAAGCTGAAATTGCTTTTAAACATCTTTTTGGGGGCTTTGATCCTGTATTTTATGCCACTTATGAAGAAAGCTTTCCAATGGCTCCCGGTTTTACTGCGCGAAAGGACATTTATAATATGTATTACCTTTTCGTTCATATAAACCTTTTTGGAACTTCCTATTTATCTCCTATGGAAAAGACCATACATGCCTTACTATAGTAATTTTGAAAAAGAGCTGTTCATTTTTAAAAAGTTCAAACTTATTAAACCATTATATCAAATCATCTTAATTCTTTTTAAGGTAAGGGTCAAAATTTTCTTGATAAACCAATTTCAATTAATGTCTTTTTATATATCATTGCCCTTATTTGCATGGCCAGATATCTCGGCGCGCATCTTTGGCAAACTGTCCGGATAGTTTTTTTGTACATAATCGATAAGTTTTTCCCTTACCAGGCATCTTAAATCAAATGCCGCTGAAGAATTACTTGCACTCATAAGGGCCCGGAGTTCAACACTCTCTGCTGTGGTATTTGTTACCTGAAGGGCAACTACTTTTTTGTCCCACCATTCGCTGCCTGACACAATCCGCTTCAGTTCTTCCCTGATTTCTTGTACTGGTACAGTATAATCTAAATATAAAAATACGGTGCCCAAAAGTTCGGCTGTAGTACGTGTCCAATTTTGAAAAGGGGTTTCTACAAAGTAGGTTATGGGCAATATCAGCCTCCTTTGGTCCCAAATCCTTAAAACCACATAGGTAAGGTTTATTTCTTCCACCCTGCCCCATTCATTTTCTACTACCAATACATCATCGATCCTTATTGGCTGTGTAAAGGCTATCTGAAAACCTGCCAAAAGGTTGGCAAGAGATTTTTGTGCTGCAAAGCCTATTATAATACCGGCCACCCCAGCACCGGTAAGAAGTCCGGCACCCAGTCTCCTTACATTTTCAAAGCTCAACAAAAGCAGAGAGATGGTTATGATTACTATAATTATGATGATCAACTTTTTTATAAATTGTAATTGGGTCCTTACCTTTCGCTCCCGAAAATTATCTGCTTTATTTACCTCAAATTCAATATATACCAAGTCTTCCAGTACATAAACAAACCTAATCAAAAGCCAGGCAAAGGAAATTATTAATAATACCTGGATTATTTTATTGATAAAATGTATATGGACTGTTATAACAATGGACGAAAATCCGATAGCGAGGAATAATACCGGGATAAATATTGCCAATGGACTGCTAAGGTGCTGCAACAATGATCTTGTAAATAAAGATTCTTTTTTTTGGGTATAAGTTCTAAGGAAAAAGGTAATTGTATATTTTACCAAAGATCCTAATAGGATGCTCCCGAAAAAAACAATTGCGATCCATAATAATGGATGAAGGTTATTGTTTAAATTGTCGAAAAAAATCATAATGGTTTTAAATAAAATAAAAATTTTCCGAATTGTACAGATGAAAAAAATATCAGCAAGTTATTAATATATAATTTTCAATGTGTTACAAGGTGAAATAAAAATATATAAAACACGCCTACTTTTGTTCTATGGAAATCAGCCTAACAACTCCCGCACTTTTATTTCCTGCCGTTTCTTTGCTGCTTTTGGCTTACACCAACAGGTTTCTGGCAGTTGCCAGCTTGATACGGGGCTTGCATGCCCGATGCCAGACAGACCCGAATATTTTGGTGATCGGCCAGATTAAAAACCTGAGGAGAAGGGTAATTATGATCAGGAACATGCAGGCACTCGGTATTTTTAGCCTTTTTTTATGTGTACTTGCCATGTTCGTAATTTACTCTGACAGGCAAATTTTAGGAAGTTATATTTTCGGCGCAAGTTTATTGGTGCTCATGGCTTCCCTCGCAATTTCAATTATTGAGATCCAAATTTCTATCGATGCACTTAACCTCGAATTGAGTGATATGGAGTTATTGGAAGGCAAACTATCAAAATAATCTTCCTTTTCATATAATCTTTTCTTGTTGCAGCTCTGGTTTTACATTTTCTGGTACAAAATTTAATTAAATCGCCTTATATATTTAGGATTTTTAATGATAAATATTTTCGGAACAGAAATGGAGATTAAATTTTATAGATATTACCTGATGATCATATTGTTGTTTGTGTTTTTTTCGTGCTCGCAGGGAAAGATAAAGAAGAAGTAAAAAAGTTGCCATTTTTTGCCTCACTAAGCGAAGTGAAAATTGATGACAATGCATATGATGTATTTTCTTTTGATCTGGAAGAATTTCCTGAAGATGAAGTACTGGCAAACTTATTAAAAGAAATTTTAGATAATATTGTCTTTGATCCTTACTTCCCGAACAATAATGAAAGAAGGGACCTAGAAGAAAAATTAAGGTACTTTTATGAAGAAAATGACCATCATTTGGCTTGGACGACTTCACGTGGCATTACCACACAAGGAAAGGAATTATTTGAGGCTATAAATAATGTCAGTGAAGATGGTTTGAACCCTGACCATTATAGTCCAGGAAAGATGGAAGAATTATTTGAAAAACTTCAAAATGTAAAATGATGGTGAAGTAGCAAATACATTGGTTCAGATAGACCTTCTTTTTACCAGCTCTTACCTTGTATTGGCTTCTGATATGAGCAGGGGAAGATTAAATCCCCATAAGTTTGACGAAAGGTGGATACCCAGTGATACTGAGGTTGACCTAAAAAACAGGTTAGTATATGCTGTGAAAAATAATAGGATCAAAGAATCCTTAAATAAATTGGTCCCGGAACACCCACAATACCATGAATTAAAAGATGCTTTGCCAACATTTAAAAAAATAGCTGAAGAACATCGTTATGAAAATATAGATGTAGACTCTGTCATTCAAAAAGGAGACAGTGGCCAAATAATTGCGGACATAAAAGAGCGATTGTATATTATTGGCGACCTCAAACAAAATCAAGCGGGGGAGAATGAATTATTGTTCAACGATCAGCAGGAAGACGCAGTAAAATCTTTTCAAAACAGGCATGGGTTAATGGCCGATGGAATTTTAGGCCCAAATACATACGGTAAAATGAATATCCCCCTTGAGGATAAAATCAACCAGATAAAGCTGAACATGGAAAGAGTCAGATGGCTTCCACGTGATTTGGGAGATGAATATATAATGGTGAATGTTCCTGAATTTTTGCTAAGGATATACGAAAACCATAAAGTTATAGACGAGATGATGGTAATTGTGGGAAAGGAATTTAATTCAACTCCAATCTTCAGCGATACTTTGGAGTACATAGCCTTTAGCCCAGACTGGACCGTCCCAATCAGCATCCTGAAAGAAGATATATTTGATAATATTGTAAAGGACCCAGGTTATCTTAAAAGAAATGAATATGACCTATATTTAAATTGGAACCAGAACAGCGAACCTGTGGACCCATACAGCATTGAATGGGATTCAGTAAAAAAGGAAGAGATTAACTATAGACTTGTGCAAAGGCCTGGACCTAAAAACCCGCTGGGACAGGTTAAATTAATGATGCCAAATAATATGGC
>JALZND010000454.1 GCA_030857845.1 Bacteroidota bacterium
GGTTAAATATTAAATGTGCCAATGCAATACTTATAGCAGCATCCGAACGGAATATCGCCGCCAATAAAGCGGTAATGGTTGTGCCAATATTTGCACCCATTATAAAAGGAAATGTTCTCTTCAGGGAAATTTGACCCGTAGCTACCAGTGGCACTATCAGGGATGTTGTGATAGAGCTTGATTGAACCCCAGCGGTGAGAAGTATGCCAAATGAAAATGATTTATATGTATTTTTAAAAATATAATCTTTAAATACGTCTTTGCTCTTTCCAAATAAGTTTTGATAAATTAAAGTGGAAATAAGCTTTATTGATAAAAACAATAATATAAATGATAGCACCAGCCCGATTAAAGGATAAGGCAAAACGTTCAGTACCCCTCTGCTCATTGGATTTATTATGTCGGATAACCCATGTGCGGGATAAAATTTTGTTATTCCATCTGGAGTTATCAGTTCCTTTACATTGATTGCTAAAAATGAAACAAACCCATAATAATATTCCAGGGGGAATAATAAAATTACTATCAGGATATTGAAAAAATCATGAAGGGTACCTGCTGATATGGCTTTTCTAAATTCCTTTTTCTTTGTAATATAACCCAAGGAAACAATGGTACTTGTTAAAGTCGTTCCAATATTAGCACCCATAATCATAGGTACCGCATTATTAAAGCTAAGGGAGCCCGATGCTACCACGGCTACCACCATTGCTGTGCTTGTGGAGCTGCTTTGAATCAATGCGGTAATCAAAAGACCAATAAATAAACCAATAAAAGGATTTTCTGTGGCTAAAAGAAGTGATTTTGCTACTTCTGTACCGATCCTAATAAATGAAGAGCCCATCAAATCTACAGAAAATAGAAACAAACTCACTCCAAAAATTATCAGCAACATATTCATCCATGGATGTCGTTCCAAAATTTTTTTTGAGGAAATTTGAATCTTAGTTTCTTCTATTTTATTGATCATGAATCTTTCCTGATGTTAATACTAGTTTATAAGAGACTGAAGAAGTTTTGAAGATTTATAAAACTTTAATGTATTTTATTGTGAAATACCTAAATACTTCCGAATATTCAAAAATAAAGGCGCTTCTTAACAAACTATTAACCTCTTAACAAACAATTAACATTGGAATTTCAAAACTATGATTAGATTTACATTTCTTTTGTGGAAGCTATTGTTATTTTTATTTAAAATCAGCACCTAAATCCTGTTTTGCATCCTTTCCAATGGCAAATAAAATTACAGATAGAATAACCCAAGATAAATTATCCGCAATAGTCTATTCCATTTTTGATCTTACCAAAAAAGAAAGTGTTTTTATATTTTTGCTGGCAATATTTCTATTCATCAGTGGGATAGTTTCTCCTTATCCAGGTATTGCAATGTGGTTTGGTTTTGCTTTGGCAGGTTATTCAGCAATTGCAAACGACAGCATACAGACTATTGGTACATTTATAGCTTCCAATCAACAAAGGAAATGGTACTGGTTGTGGCTGTTTATAGGTTTGATATTTGTTGCAACGGTTACTTACAGCTGGATTGTATATGAAGGTGATGTTAGTTACCAAAGGTTGACATCTAAGGGGTTTTCTGAAGCGCCAACCTCCTTTAGCTTCCTTCAGCTTTCTGCCCCTATATTTCTGCTGATCCTTACAAGGATGAGAATGCCCGTGTCAACAACTTTTCTTTTGTTGAATGTTTTTTCTACTAATGCTTCTGCAATTTTTAGTGTAATTGAAAAAAGTTTGATTGGTTATGCACTTGCTTTTATAACCGCAATAATTGTTTGGTTCCTTGTTGGTTTTTTTGTAAAAAAATACTTTACTGGCAAAGCTTCCCGTTTTTGGAATTGGTTTCAATGGATTACCAGTGGGGCATTGTGGTCTGTCTGGATACAACAGGACGCTGCAAATATTGCCATATTTCTTCCCAGGAGCCTTAGCCTATATCAGTTCCTTGCTTTTACTTTGTTTATCTTCTTAGGATTGGGCATTCTTTTTTACCTCAAAGGAGATAAAATACAGAAAATAGTAACAGAGAAATCAGGTGTAACCGATGTAAGGGCTGCAACCATTGTGGATTTAATTTATGCTTGCCTATTGTTTTACTTTAAAGTGTTAAATACTATCCCAATCAGTACTACCTGGGTGTTTATTGGCTTGTTGGGAGGACGTGAACTTGCAATCAGTTTTACAAAGAGAAGGGCTAAAAAACGAAATAAATCTTTAAAACAAAGCTTGAAAATGGTAGGTAGGGACCTTGGTTATGCCACAATAGGTTTGGTAATTTCCCTGATACTTGCCATTGCAATCAATCCATCCATCAGGGAAGAAGTTATGAATATCCTTTTCAAATACTAAAGTAAATTTTTTATTTAGATATAGATAAAGAAAAATAGTTCATTGTAAATGAATCCATGACATATTTTTTTTAAGAGCTCCTTAACCTAAAATAAGCGGCTTAGCTAATCATCCAGCGCATTTAATTCACGAATAGCAAGCCAAGCCATAAGGCCACTGCCGATGCGCAATGCTTCTTCATCAATATTGAAATTTGGAGTATGAACTGAAGAAGTAATGCCTTTTTCTTCATTGCGGACTCCCAATCTATAAAAACAAGCGTCTATTTCTTGCGAATAGTATGAAAAATCTTCCGCGGCAAGCCATAATTCAAGGTCTACTACATTTTCATGTCCTAAATATTCGATTGCAGATTCTTTAGCCCTTCTGGTAAGCAATGGTTCATTCACAAGGAAGGGGTAGCCTTTTAAGATTGTAAATTCACATAGCCCGCCCATACCTTCAGCTATACTTTCAGCCATCTTGGCCATTATCCCATGGGCTTCTGCACGCCATTTTTCATTTAAGGTCCTAAAAGTTCCTTCTATTTTAACTTCGTCCGGAATGATATTGGTAGCACCTTCGCCTATAATTTTGCCAAAAGAAAGCACTGTAGGTGTTTTTGGACTAGCTCTCCTGCTCACTACTTGTTGTAAAGCAATAATGATATGGGAAGCAATCAATATAGGGTCGATATTATATTCTGGCATAGCGCCATGGCCTCCTTTGCCCTTTACGGTAATGTAGATCTCGTCAGCGCTCGCCATATACATGCCTTCCCGGAAACCAACTTTTCCACAAGGTATATAGG
>JALZND010000455.1 GCA_030857845.1 Bacteroidota bacterium
TCAGCTCTTCTGTTTTCCCTGAAAACATAGAACCGGTAATCACTTCTATCCACCCAGGCCCTGAAGCTTTTTTTGTGCCTGACTTCCCTATATGAGGCTCAATAAACATAAAAGATCTTTTTCAGGAACATTAATAAAATTTTCAGGAATAAGTCATATGGGGTAGCTTATTGTTGTCAGGCACCCTGACCACCACATCCCCCAGAAGTTTTGCCTGGCAAGCAAGCCTTTCATTTTCTGTCAGTTTTTCAGATTCAAAACATTGTTGCTCAAACTTTGACAAATTAGATAAATTTTTCATACCGCTTATCACTTGCATTTTACAGGTAGTGCACCTTCCTTTACCACCACAAGCATGCATCCAATCAATAAAATGGCTGTGTATGATTTCCAGCACATTTTTTGCGTTGTTGTTTGCTGGTAATTTAATATTGTTTAGATTTTCAATAACGATATCAGGCATAATTTTTAACTTTACACATGCTACTGAGTTGATAATGAAAACTTCGGATAGAATACAGCAAGTTAATTCGCAAGCTTGGTGGCTTTTTTTTAATACTTTTATACAAATGAAACCAATATAATAATGGAGAGCAAATTAAATCATTCTTCAATAGATGCTTATAGTAGGGAATATGCCGAAATTATAGCTTCTGATTTCTTTACAAACCAGGATGTTATACAAGGAAGGCAAATTGTTGAGCTGTGCGATATCCGTCAGGTTAATTTTTTTGTACTTAAAGTATTGTTTCAAAAGTGGAAGAAGGAGACAGCAAATCTTCAAAGCCCCTATTTTGATTATAGTGAAAAGGCAGTTTCAGACGCGCTAGTTTCGTTTATGAACGTGCTTTCACAACATATTTCCATCAAAATAGATCATTTTGAACCCCTATTGCATAAAGCAGTTTATGATACAATTATTTTGATATTTTCACCCTTTGAATACTTTAGCAAAGAAATAAATAATCCTGAAAAAAGCCGCGTCAACCTTGAAGATCTACTGGATCTTTCACGCTATACTAAAATAAATACTGATATACTTGAGGCATTAATTGTTAAGTTTAAATCTAAGGGTTTAAAGGAAATTTATAATGACGAGGCATATAATATGTTGATTGATATCAGTGAGAATTATAAAGAAAAGAAAACCGGTGAACAGAAAGAATATCAGGATAGGTTTTCTGAAGTACTTCCCCTTAGGACTGAAATGATCTATGAGGTAAAAATGGAAAAGAACATTGAAGGCGATAGCCCAGTTTTAAAACCTTCCAAAGAAATAAATGGAGAGGCTGAAAAATCAGCAAAAATAAATTTCTTCAATCAGCACCTCACACTAAATGAAAAGCTTAACACCAAGTCCAATAACCCTACTTTGGCAGATCTTCATCAAAAGAAAAAGATTGAAAACATTAAAAAGCACATTTCTATTTATCAGCGGTTTATGTTTATCAATGAATTGTTCAATGGCAAAGTAGATGAATTTGATCAAGCTGTAGAAATACTTGATGTATGCGACAATTTTGATGAGGCTCTAGAGGTGCTCAAAAAGAACTATGTCAATAAATATAGGTGGAATATGGAAGCCGAAGAAGTAAATGAGTTTCTTGATATTTTATCTAAAAGGTATAATTAGGGGGATAGGTTATAGGTGTTGGGGGATAGGAAATGGGTAATTTGTAAGTGGTGATATGGTGAGGGTGATAAGTTATAGTAATGATAGGTAAGTTGAAAATATAGCCATATTTTGAGTGGAATGTTTTGAGAATTTCCAAACACATGTTGAAATCTCATAAAAAACTTATATAAATTAAGAAATTCTTTTCTACCGAACCAATACCTGCATCCTGTGCGAATCAAGCTTGATCAAAATAAAGAGAAGGATTGTAAATGACCATAAGGAAGAGCCTCCATAACTAAAGAATGGCAGAGGAATACCAATAACAGGAACTAGGCCTATGGTCATGCCTATATTTACAATAAAGTGAAAGAAAATGATGGAAATTACTGAATAGGCATATACCCTTGTAAATCGTGACTTTTGTCGCTCAGCAATAAATACAATACGATATAATAGCGCGATAAAAAGTGCTATTACGCACATACTTCCAAGCCAGCCATGCTCTTCGCCGATGGTGCAGAAAATAAAGTCAGTACTTTGTTCAGGGACGAAATTAAACTTAGTCTGTGTGCCCTGGAGGAAGCCCTTACCATTAAACCCTCCGGAGCCAATGGCAATTTTGGATTGTGTCACGTTCCATCCATAACCCAAAGGGTCGGCCTCAGGATCTATTAAGGCTTTTATCCTGTTTTGCTGATGGGGCTGCAGCACATCAGAAATTAAATAATCAACACTTGACACTACAAGTATAACAGCTGCCAAGCCGGCAACAATCAATGAGATCCTTTTTACGGTTTTCTGTCCAAGAGCAATTATAATCATTGCCAAAACTACCAAAGCAATAATGAGGTGGTAAGTTTCTTCCACAAACAAGGTGAGGATAAACAGGAATACCGCCATTATGCCAAGTACAATTATGAAAGGCGACATGCCCTCCCTGTACATAACAATAATAAATGATGTGAACACCAAGGATATCCCTTTATCACCAACCATAATCAGCAACATGGGTACTCCTACAATAGCTGCAACGGTAAGCTGGGTTTTTATTAGGTTGGCTTTTGCATTGGTATCCTGGAGGTATTTTGCAAGGGCAAGTGCTACAGCAAATTTTGTAAACTCTGCTGGTTGTATCCTGATGGGCCCCAGCTCCAGCCACGATCTTGACCCTGCTATATCCCTTGCAAACAAGAGTACAAAGATCAACAACAAGATCATAAACCCATAGATTACATAGGAGAAGGTAGTATAAAATTTAAAGTCAATCACCATTATGATAATGATGAGCCCTACTACAATAAAAATCCAGCGAAGTTGCTTTCCGGAGTTTAACGAAAAGTCAAAAATACTTTGATTGGCTTGTTCATCATAAACTGCGGCAAAGATGTTGAACCAGCCAAACAGCACCAGTGCAAAATATATTATGATGGTGACCCAGTCTATAGAATTACCAAGTAGTTTTTGATTCCTCAATTGAATTTACCTTTAAGTACATATGCTTCCATGTCAGAGCGGTCTGTACAGCCT
>JALZND010000456.1 GCA_030857845.1 Bacteroidota bacterium
GGTATACATATACACATAGGATCGCCTTTATACAGCCCAAAGCCTTATGAAATAGCCATCAACAAGATTATCCCACTTATTGATGAACTTGAGCAGCAAGGTTTCCCAATAAATATTATAGACATTGGTGGCGGTTACTCGGCAGATTATGAAACAGGAAAATCTGCTTCATATGATGATTTTGCCAATGTTATTGTCCCTTTGCTAAAGCCATATTATGATAAAGGAGTGCAAATAATCATGGAACCTGGAAGGACCATATCTGGAAATGCTGGGATTTTGGCTACAAGGGTAAATTATATGAAAAAAGGCGGGGATAAAAAATTTGTTATTGTAGATACTGGCATGCACCACCTAATAAGGCCAGCTTTATATGACGCCCAGCAATTTATTTGGCCTGTAAAAACTGATAAGGATTACAACCGCAGGGTAATAGAACAAGATGAGCCAGGTCTTGTAAAATACGATATTGTAGGCCCGATTTGTGAATCAAGTGATTATTTGGCCAAAGATAGGAGCTTGCCTCCAGTAAAAAGAGGGGATCTTTTAGCAATTTTTACTTCTGGTGCTTATGGTATGGTAATGTCCAGCAATTATAATGCATTGCCTAAACCTGCCGAGGTGATGGTTGATGGCGACGAGCTGTTCCTTATTAAACAAAGGGAAAACTATGATGATTTGTTGAGGAATGTAGTCAAAGAAAAGCTTGATTAATCATCCTTTTAAATTGAACTTTAAAGTTATGCGGATGGGTTCTAAGATTACAATCACTGCATTAATTAAAAAATTTCACGATAAAGGGGAAAAAACAGGATGGACTTATATAGAAGTTCCTTTTGACCTTGCAGAGCAGCTTTTTCCTAATAACAAAAAATCTTTTAGGGTAAAAGGAAAACTTGATGCATATGATTTTGATGGCATTGCCTTGTTGCCCATGGGAGACGGTAATTTTATAATGGCATTAAATTCAACTATTAGAAAGGAAATTCGGAAAGGTGTAGGGGCTTTAGTAAAAGTACAAATGGAGATGGACTTAGAAGAAAAACCTTTGTCGGAAGAATTTTTAACCTGTCTTTCAGATGACCCAGGAGCCCAGAATTTTTTCAATACTTTACCCAAAGGGCATCAAAGATATTTTTCTAATTGGATTGAAACTGCCAAAACAAATGTTACAAAAGTCAAAAGAATAGCTCAGGCGGTAAATGCTTTGGCTACGCATATGGGATTTGGTGAAATGATAAGATTGAACAAGCAGATGAATCATTAATATATAAACCATTCATTTATAATGATATATATGGAATAAAAAGCATGATGGTTTTTATTGAAATTACGGAAAATACATTTATGGGCTCTTTATTTATAATTCATAATTCATAATTCATAATTTTTTAACAATGCAAAACATTGAAACTATTGTCTTTGATCTAGGGGGCGTTTTAATTGACTGGAACCCTTCGTACTTGTATAAACAATTGATTGTTGATGAGAATGAAAGAGAATATTTTTTAAAAAATATTTGTACTCCCGATTGGAATGAAGAGCAAGATGCCGGCCGCCCACTTCAGGAAGCTACCAATATTCTGGTGGGCCAATTTCCGGAACAAAGGCATTTAATAGAAGCATTTTATGGAAGGTGGGAGGAAATGTTGGGTGGCCCTATTCAGGAAACTGTAGAAATCTTTTCTGAAATAAAAGGATCTAAAAAATTCCGGTTGTATGCATTAACCAATTGGTCGCATGAAACATTTCATGTTGCACTTAAGCGTTATGAGTTTTTACAGTGGTTCGATGGTATTGTGGTATCAGGAGAAGAAAAGACAAGGAAGCCATTTCCGCAGATATATGAGATACTGCTTTCGAGGTATGAGATTGTTCCCGGAAAAACTTTATTTATTGATGACAACCAAAAGAACATAATTGGGGCACAGGAAGCCGGTATAAATACCATACATTTTAAAGATCCAAAGCAATTGAAAGATGATTTAAAGAAACGGGGGATTTAGAGGTACAGGAATGCTTTTGCAAAATCAATTTCATTTCCTGCTCTATTGATAAAATATTAGCAAACATCATTTTGCGAATACTTCCAGCTCTAAAAGAAAGTAGTTATTTTATATACTCAAGGCAGATAAATTGGTTTTTCCTTTTTAAGGACAAATTAATTTTCCGCAGGTTAAATTATAGTTCTTTATTAAATCTATTGCCATTGGTTCAATCGACCACGGCAATGGAAAGTAAAACTTTTATTGTAAAGGGTTTGTCATTTCTTCTGGGATATCATGGTGTTTGCCTACGCCATTGCCGTTTTTTACCCACGACAGATAACCTTCACCATGCTGACTTACATCAAGGCCAATAATCTCTTCAGAATCAACCACTCTTAACGGTGTGATGAGGTCAGTGATTTTAAGTAAGAGCAACGACCCACCGAATGCAAATATTGAAGCGCCGACCAATCCAATAAGATGGTATAAAAACAATTTATATTCTCCAAAAAATAAACCATTATCACCAATAGGTATGGCAGGATTTATAGCATTTGTGGCAAAAACCCCTGTTAACAGCATCCCCACCATACCACCCACACCATGGCATGGAAATACATCTAAAGTATCATCAAGCGAAGTTCTTGTTGTCCTTATATCCACAAGGATATTTGAAACCAAACTTGCTACTACACCAATCACCAAAGAGTGCGGCACTGTTACGAAACCAGCAGCAGGGGTAATGGCAACAAGGCCAACTACAGCACCAATACATGTACCTAAAGCGGTAGGTTTTCTGCCTTTTACTGAATCAAAAAATATCCATGCAAGGGCAGCTGCTGCCGAAGCAACAGTAGTTGTCATGGCTGCAGATACTGCCAAGTGGTTTGCCCCAAAGGCTGAACCAGCATTAAAACCAAACCAGCCAAACCACAATAATCCTGTGCCAAGCATTACCAAAGGAATGTTTGCAGGATTGTGTTCCACCTTGTTCCTTTTGCGAAGGTAAATTGCAGAAGCCAGAGCAGCCCATCCTGCCGACATATGCACTACCGTCCCTCCTGCAAAATCAAGTATGCCCAATTTGTAAAATATGCCTTCCGGATGCCATGTCCAATGGGCCAAAGGGGTATAAATGCAAATGCAAAAC
>JALZND010000457.1 GCA_030857845.1 Bacteroidota bacterium
GCTGCGGTAAATTTTTATTTGTTCTGCTATTTTGAGCTGCTTGCTTTCAATATCTTTGTGCTGATTAATGATTTTGTTGGATTGCTGTTTCATAATATGAACATTCCGTTCATCAATGACAGTGCTGTTTAGAATATTTTCCTTTTCATAAGGCTCCTTGCGTAAGATTTTATGGGCCAATCGAATTACTTCCTCCCCTCCAGTTGGATATAAAAATGTGGCATCCAGAATGCCATCCTCAACAAATTGGATGCCGCCGTAAGGGCCACCTAAACCATCAATACCTACAAATCTAAGTTCTTCACTGCTTCCTTTCCCTTTAAGATATTGGTATGCGGCCAAAGCCATTACATCATTATGTGCAAAAATAAGATCAACATTGTCTTGATTATTGGCTATCGAGGATTTAGCTATATTATTCTTAACGACATCTTTTTCCCATTCTCCTTGTATTCCTCCTACAATTTGTACCCCTTCATAAACACTTAAGCCTTCAAGAAATCCTTTATGACGGTCAACTGCTGGAGAAGAACCATCAAGGCCTTTTATTTCGAAAATTTTTCCATGACCATTCAGCAATTTCCCTATATATTCCCCCGCAAGTTTTCCAATTTCATAATTATTGGCCCCTACATAAGCTGTATACAAGGCGGAATTCGTCCTTCTGTCCACTACAATCACAGGAATCCCTCTTTCAAATGCTATTTCTATTATAGGTGTAATGGGATCGGATTCGTTGGGAGATACAATCAGCAAATCAATGCCCTGGGCAATAAATTCTTTAATATGTTCGATTTGTAGGGCACTGCTGTTCTTTGCATCCTTTATCTCTAATGCTAACTCAGGATTAAAAGACAATTCCCGTTGCATTTCTTCATGCATGGCTCTCCTCCAGGCATCGCCACCAGTACATTGAGAAAAACCGATGAAATATTTTTTACCTTCTTCCTCTTGGCTGCACCCCAAAAGAAAGATTACAAAATAAAATAAATTTATCCTAAAAAATTTCAACACACCCGTTTTGTTTATTATTTATACATATATACTATATAAGATAGTTAAATTATAATAAGAATAATAAAAATATACTAAATAAGCATACAATTAATTCAAATTTTGATACATTAATAAATCATCCTTGCCATGTCAACCTCACTAGATCCTCAATTATTATATATTTTTTCGGAAGCATAAAATTATTAGAAGTTAATTAAGACATATTATCTTTAAAGTCCTTAATAAACTTAAATTAATTCAGAATATAGATAAAAATATTTTAGCAAAGTATATATCAATACCACTTTAAATAAATATAAAACTTACCGGTATAATAGCTTCATCATTTCTTGATCTTGGAAGTTAATAGACAATTTAGATCAAGATTATACAATAGATTAACTATGGAAATACTGAATGAATCATTTTTTAAAATAAAAATCAGATACATCAATTTAATTTGTACAATAATATTTTGTATTTTATTAGCCGTCCTATATCTTTTCTATTTTGTATTAATTAATGTTACTAAGAATGGATATATAAGAAAACATTAAACTGTATCACCTTCCTTATAAAATATTGTTTATAGGTTTAATAAGTATATTCATTATATACTTTATGCTCAAAGTTGTATTTAATTTTAGTGCTGTTAATTCAACTCCATTTTTGATTTCGTTTTTAGGCTTATTATTTGCTATTTTTCAAGTGTTTCTGAATATAAACATACAAAAACAAAGAGATTTAAACTTATTAAGACAAGCTGAATATAAAGAAGTTAATAAAATACTAAATCCAGTTGTCAGTTACCTATATGAATTTATAGTGAAAGGTGATACAAATTTTAACGGTTTGATACATTCAATCCAATCAACTAAAAATGAATTTGATAATTTTCTAAATAATTATGACGACTATTTTTTTGAAGGAATTAAAAAGAAAGAAAATGTAGGTGAAATATATATCGAATTCGAAGGGATATTAAACCGACTTAAAGTTATAAGAAGGGATGTCTATAATTGCCCGAAAGATGAAAATGGAAATAATATAGCTGATGAATTATCTTATATGATAAATTATTGGCACACTGAGACCTTAATAATTTTATAAGATATAATTTTTATACAGATATCTTTTTAAAAGATTTAAGGGAATACTTTAGATAATTTAAGCCCCTCAATATTACTACTGTATTATATATTTTTTTATACTGGTAGGATTTTTTAAAATTATAATTTTGATGTTTTATATATAATACCATAACCTTTTATAAATGATTAAGATCATCATTTAATGAAAATATAAAAGAAGCTAATTATGTAAATGTGATTTTGTAGTTTGCTAATGATATTAATAAAGTAATGAACATCTATTACCAATTCTAACACACCTGAAAATATGATTTACCCTGCTTAAATACCAGTATTGTAGTCGATAATCAAAACTGCACCAAAAATGGAAAATAAGAGTGCACCAAAATTGGCAACAAGAATGCACCAGTAACTAGCTTCGCCGGATCAAAAAACCGACGAAAAAATGAATGTGTATTTAGCCAAGTTTATCATGTACCATGAAATCCATCGAATGTCTCGTGAAGGACATTCATCAATCAAAATCAGCCAACATTTGGGGTTGAATAAACGGACTGTTTTAAAGTACCTGTGCATGTCAGAGCAGGATTATGAAAACTTCCTCATTTCCCAGTCTGACAGGAAAAAGATCCTTCTTCCTTACCAGTCTTTTATCCGGCAACGTCTGGAGCGTTTCTCTGATACATCAGCTGCACAGATGCACGACTGGCTTAAAGAGCACCATCCGGACTTTCCCCTGGTAAGCCAAAAGACTGTCTTTAACTTTGTTCATTGGGTAAGGGACAGGCATAACCTTCCTTTTGCCAAACCGGAAAGACAGTACCATCCTGTTGAGGAACTGCCCTATGGCAAGCAAGCACAGGTTGACTTTGGCGAGTACAATATGCGTACCTCTTACGGAAAGAAAGTTAAGATATGCTTTTTTACACTGGTACTGTCCCGGTCCAGGTTCAAGTTCGTTTGGTTTGCAGATAGGTATTTTACAGCAGAACTGGCTGTAAAAGCGCATGACCTGGCATTTGAATACATAAAAGGCATTCCCGA
>JALZND010000458.1 GCA_030857845.1 Bacteroidota bacterium
AAAAATTCATGAAGGTCTTTATGAATTTGAGAAGCATTTACGGGATTGCCCAATTCTTGGTACATGCCAAACAAATACCTTCCCGAATCAAAGACAGACTTTGCCATCAGACAAGGGTGATCATTTTTTAAAATAAAATCCTCTAACTTATTTTGGATATTTTGTGCCTCTATTAGTTGTTCCCTGTCCTTTCGATCAGCGTTAACCAACTTTAAATTTTGGGTTTTTTCCAGGTTTTGTTCCTCTTTAATAAGGGTGCTCATAAAAAAATGTTAATGTAAATTCTCAAAATGTTGGCTTGTTTTGTTTAAATAATTAGTAAAACTTATAAACATAATGAAAGGTTACATTCTTTTAAATTACACGATCCTATGGAAGGTATTTAAAGAGCAAAATATTTCAGATGAATTTTAGATTACAAAGTTTTTGCGATTCGATAAAAAAAATGAAAATTCAAAAATATTGAAATTGTCATAAGACTATAATACCCCATCAATGCCGATTTAGGTCCTTTTCCCGGTTCATCATTTACTCAGTTTTTCAAGTAGTTCAAATAGCTTCGCATATCATTAAGGTACCTTTCATAGTTTTTGTAGTAATACCATTTTATGACATAAAAAGATAAACCAGTTAAAATTGCTGCTATTCCCACAACTATTCCATAAGAATTAAATTCTAAAGGGAGGATGAGGAATTTCAACTGCAGGATAAATACGGAAAACAATAGAACAAGTATGATAATACCGAAAGCCCTAAAGTTCCTGTTAAAGCCTCGAATGGTTTTTTCTAAAAATTCTTTAATATTTTCTGGATCGTACTTCCGGTTCAACATCTTATATTCCATTAATGAATACAACAATAAGATAAAGAAAATTACAAATGCCAAATTCTGGATTGCAGCAACCAATGCAAAATTTACATGTGAATGTTTAGCAATATCGTAGTAGATATAGAAGAATATGGTAAAAAAAGCACTAACTACAGCTGAAATAGCTGTTATCACGATATCTTTAAATAGCTTTTTGTTTATATCAGATTTAGTACCAGATATACCTGAATGAACGATTTTTAAAATTTCATTATCTCCATGTGTGGATAAACCTGCCTTATTATATTCATCCCAGCTTTTTTTTAATTCATCAATGTTCATAACTATTAGATTTTAATTTAAATTTTAATTTCTGTTTGATCGTGTTAATTTTAAAGCCGACATTGGTTTCACTGATTCCCATTACTTCAGCTATCTCTTTATATTTGGCTCCTTCTAAATATAATAGCGTAATGGCTTTCTCAACTTTAGATAAATCTCAATAGCTTTGCTGTTCGACATTTGTAATGTCGAACCACATATAAAAAGGATTTGTAATCCTCTTCTAAAATTCAGTTAACCTCAATGGACCTTTTCTTGTTCCGTAAAAGTCAGCACAACTGCTAAGCAAATATTCTTCTTCTTTTTCTACAAGACCAGCCCTTACCGGATTTAGATGAATATAGCTTACCTTTGTATCAAAAAAATTTAGTGAATTTATTTCTTCACCATGATATCCCTCTTCCCAAAACCAAATATGATCTTCCTTTTTCAATAACCACAGCAACCACCTTTTCCGGCTTTCAAGTATATTTTCATTAATAGCTTGTACCATTTTTTTGCTGTATGCTTTTTAAAATCCCTTATGACATCACTCAACTTAAATCCATTGCTTCTTATGATCAAATGACAATGATTGCTCATTATTACCCAAGCATAAATTTCTAATCCTTTGTTTTCTTGGCAGTACTTTAGATTATCCAGAATTATATCAACATAAGTTCTTCTGGTAAAAACATCCACCCATTGATGTACAGTAAATGTCACAAAGTGAACAGCTTCCTGGTCATATACTTTATATGTTTGCCCCATTTAAGTAAATTTATCTAATTCGGTAATCGGATTGTAAATCCTTTATATCTGTGGTTCGACAGTATAGATGTTGAACAGCGGTTACACATAGTAAATACCTTTCTGGTCATTTACTTTATAGTTTTGACCCATTAAGTAAACTTATTTAAATCGGATTGTAAATCCTTTAAATCTGTGGTTCGACATTACAAATGTCGAACAGCGGTTAAATCGGATTGTAGAGCATCTATATTTTTACCCGACTTTATTTATTTTCTTTTTATAGAGATTTTCAAATAATATGCCACTTCATAAACCATTCAAATTCAGTAGTTTAACTGTTTCCGTATTTAATAATTTGCTCACATCCGTGCAATTTATGTTCAAAAACGAACAAAAAAATAACCTTCCCACCCTACCTTTTTAACTGATTGATCAAAAATAAATAAAAATTTATGAAATATATTTTTGAAAATCGAAAACCTTTTATACCTTTATGCTGTACTATATAACTAGTACACTAAACAACAAGAAAATGAAAGCGGCAAAAATAATTTACATGCTAATCTTACTCCTGGTGGTAGGTTGTAGTAGCCCTTCATTAACCAATAAGGATGAGAAAACTTCCAGCTCACCAAAATTTTCAAGTAGTGGGTATATGGTCTTGGGAAACATCTTTGTAGCTGAACTAGGAAAAAATATTTATCAAAAAAATGAAACTGAAAGCAATGACATTGAGGAGGACCAAAAGGAAAAACAGAATGATATTGAGTAAACAATTAAACCTTTTAAAATGAATAATGACCGGAATGATCCACAATCACTTTTGGAATTAAATAAAACGAAATCAAAAAATAAAAGTATGATACAATTAGAAAACCTATATTTCGGGTACAAAAGAAACAAGCCTATTTTCCAAAATTTAAGCCTTGAGCTGCAACCAGGTTTTATATATGGACTTCTTGGTAAAAATGGCGCAGGAAAATCCACTTTACTAAAGCAGATTTCCGGGATGGCCAATCCTTTCCAGGGCAATGTTAATGTATTTGGGCATAAGGCCTCAGACAGGCACCCAGAAATGTTACAAGACATTTTTGTGATCCCTGAAGAGTTTGACCTTCCTCCTATTAGTATAGAAACTTATGCAAAAATCACTGGGCCATTTTATTCAAGGTTTAGCATGGACCAGCTAAATGCATATTTAGTTGAATTTGATTTGGCAAAAGAAGCCAAAGTTTCAACCCTTTCATA